>NZ_CAMZCS010000002.1 GCF_947305105.1 uncultured Fibrobacter sp.
CCAACCACTAATCACCTGAAGCGCCCACACCTCATTCCTAGAGGTTTTCAATGATTACAATTTCAAAAGACAACTACGAAAAAATCCTCGCGCATGCTGTGAATAACCTCCCCGAAGAGGCCTGCGGGCTGATTGCGGGGCGCATCGAAGGTAGCGACAAGCATATCGAGAAGGTCTACCTGCTCACGAATATCGACCATTCGAACGAGCATTTTTCGCTGGACCCCAAGGAACAGCTTGCCGCCATCAAGGACATGCGTGCAAACGGCCTCTCGCCGCTGGGCAACTGGCATTCCCATCCGGAATCCCCTTCTCGCCCGTCGGAAGAAGACAAGCGCCTTGCCTACGATAGCAGGGCGAGCTATTTGATCCTTTCTTTACAGGACCGCGAACATCCGGTACTGAATTCTTTCCACATTGAAGGTGATATTGCCACGAACGAAGGTCTCGTAATCGGCTAAAGATCTCCGTACAATGGTGCCTCTGGGGTTATCGTGAAATTCCTACCCTGGGGGCACTTTTTTATGCTGATTCGAGACTGCTTTGTTTTGCATCGGGGCGGGTGCCGTGTTTGTCTCGAAAATTTTTATTTTTGTGTGGCTAATTTTAAGATTGTCTGAAGGCGAAAAGAAAGATGTTCAAAGTAGGTTTTGATAACGCGGCGTACCTCAAGACGCAGTCCGAAAAAATTGCCGAGCGCATTGCGAAGTTCGGCGGAAAGCTTTACCTGGAATTTGGCGGAAAACTGTTCGATGACCATCACGCATCCCGCGTGTTGCCTGGCTTCGCTCCTGACAGTAAGATCCGCATGCTTGAGAAAATCAAGGACAAGGCTGAAGTCATTATTGCAATCAATGCGGGCGACATCGAGAAGAACAAGGTCCGCGGCGACCTCGGCATTACCTATGACCAGGACGTGCTCCGCCTGATCGATGCGTTCCGCGGTTACGGCCTGTACGTGAGCAGCGTGGTGCTGACCCGCTGGCAGGAACAGCCGAGTGCGATTGCCTACCAGAAGAAGCTGGAAGGACTTGGCCTCAAGGTTTACCGCCACTACCCGATTGCGGGTTACCCGAGCAACATTCCTTTGGTTGTAAGCGACGACGGTTACGGCAAGAACGAATTTGTCGAAACGACGCGCGAACTCGTCGTGGTGACGGCTCCGGGCCCGGGCAGTGGAAAGATGGCCGTGTGCCTTTCGCAGATTTATCACGAGAACAAGCGCGGCGTGAAGGCCGGTTACGCCAAGTTCGAGACGTTCCCCATCTGGAATATTCCGCTCAAGCATCCGGTGAACCTCGCTTACGAGGCCGCTACCGCCGACTTGAACGATGTGAACATGATCGACCCGTTCCACTTGGAAGCTTACGGACAAACTACCATCAACTATAACCGCGATGTGGAAATTTTCCCGGTGCTGAATGCGCTGTTTACGCGTATTCTTGGTGAATCTCCGTACAAGAGCCCCACGGACATGGGCGTGAACATGGCCGGCAACTGCATTGTCGATGACGACGCCGTTTGCGAGGCCGCGCGCCAGGAAATCATCCGCCGCTATTACAACACGCTTTGCGACGTGCGCAAGGGCAACGCGGAAAAAGACCAGATTTACAAGCAGGAACTCATCATGGAGCAGGCGCAGATCAGTACTGCGAATCGCCCGGTGATTGCTGCCGCAGTCCAAAAAGCCGAAGAGACCGAAGGTCCTGCTGTCGCTATTCAGTTGAATGACGGCACTATCATCACGGGCAAGACTTCGTCGCTGCTTGGAGCGTCTTCTGCAATGTTGCTGGATTCGCTCAAGCACCTTGCGGGTATTCCGGATGAGGTGCGTTTGCTTTCTCCGATGGTTATTGAGCCTATCCAGAACTTAAAAACCAAACAGCTTGGGCATAACAACCCTCGTTTGCATATGGATGAGGTCTTGGTGGCACTTTCTGTTTGCGCACTGACAGACTACAATGCAAAACTTGCAATGGAAAAGCTTTCGGAACTGCGCCATTGCGAGGTACATTCAAGTGTTATTTTGTCTCAAGTTGATGTGGGCGTATTCCGTCGTCTTGGTGTGAACCTTACCACCGAGCCGACATACCAGACAAGTAAATTATATCACGGATAAACGCCGCTCTCCTTGCCATGAACTAGGGCTCGCGACCGAGTACGGCGCGGGCTAGCTGGTCGGCGCAAGAAGTTGGCTTTCCGCCGCAGGTGTTGCCTAGGAGCTTTGCTGCAATATCTTCGGCGGTCATGCCTTCACAAAGCTTTGCGATAGCCTTCAGGTTTCCGTTGCATCCGCCCGTAAAGCGGATGTTTTTGATTTTGTCTCCGTCACGCGTGAACTGGATTGTGGTTGCGCAAACGCCTTTGGTTTTGAACGTTTCTTCCATGTGTGCCTCGGGGTGTTTTGGAAATAATAAAAAAACTCAGGGCTAAAATTTCTGCCGCTTGATGTTGTAGAAATAGATTCCCATGATGACCGCAATCGTGATGATCCAACTGATGGGGTAGACGACCATCAGCGAGGCGAACGATTTGTACCTGGGGAACACGAAAATCACCCATAGAATGCGGATGCCGCAGACGCCCGCCATGCAGGTGAGCGCCGGAGGCAGGGATTTGCCCATTCCGGAAAGCGCTCCCGAAAACACGTCCAAGAAGACGTTGATTGCGAGGAGCCCTACTACCACGTACATGCGGATAGATGCGATTTCGATGATTTCGGTATTGGACGTGAATACACTCAACATGGGCCTTGCAAAAATGCAGCAGAGCGCGCTCAATACGATGGTGGAGGAGCTGCCGAGCAGGAGCGTCCAGCGGACCGTGCGGCGACAACGTTCCATGTTCTTTGCTCCGAAGTTTTGCCCCACGAAGGTCACGCAAGCCTGCGAAAAAGAACTCAGCCAGTAATACACAATGAATTCGTAATTCAAGGCGATGGACGAGGCCGCCACCGTCGCGGAACCGAGGCTGTTGATGGCCGACTGTAAACACACATTGCTGAACGAGAATACGACGCCGCGGAGCCCCGTCGGGAGCCCAACGTGCAGTATTCGGCTCAAGAAGAAGGGTGTCACGCGTAACTTCCAGAATTCCAGCTTGAAGGGACCCACCTCGTGCAATAGCATGTAGAACAAGGTAATCCCGCTGATGGTATTGGCTATGACCGTTGCAATCGCCACGCCAGCAACACCCATGTCAAAGCCCGCCACCAGAACCAGGTTCAGCGCCACATTGACGGCACCCGCTACCATGAGCACGTAAAGCGGCCGCTTTGTATCGCCTTTGCTGCGCAGGATGGCGGAGACAAAGTTGTAAATCATTACAAAGGGCATCCCCGCAAAGTAGATTTGCAGGTAAAGTACCGCCATGTCCAATACGTCCGAAGGCGTTGAAATCAGTTCGAGAATCGGCCTTGCAAAAAAAATTCCCACGAACGAGAGGAAAATTCCGCTAAAGAAAGCCATTATCACCGACGTGTGGACGCTGCGGGTCACGGAGCGGTAGCTGCGCGCGCCGATGGAGTTTGCCACCACCACGTTCGCGCCCACGGAAATCCCGACGAACAGGTTGATGAGCATGTTGATGACGAACGTGTTCGCACCCACGGCTGCCAGAGCCTTGTCGCCTGCGAACTGCCCCACCACAGCGACATCCGCCAAGTTGAACATCTGCTGGAAAATGCTGCTCAAGGCAATAGGAATGGCAAACCTCAGGATCTTTCTCCCGAGGGGCCCGTTCAGCATATCGATGTTCGTCTTTGACACGCCCATGCATTACCTAGAAAACGGGCGTAAATTTAGTTTTTTACGCGTTGCAGGCTGTGTCTGTTTTCTACTCTACATTCACTTTGGCAATTTCTCCATCGATTCGGAGAAGGTAGGTTCCAGGTGCTGGAATCACTATGGAGAAATTCTCTAATGTATAGCCGAGAGTAATTACGCGACCTTGAAGGTCCATCACGATGTACTTTT
Source organism: uncultured Fibrobacter sp. (assembly GCF_947305105.1). NCBI lineage: Bacteria > Pseudomonadati > Fibrobacterota > Fibrobacteria > Fibrobacterales > Fibrobacteraceae > Fibrobacter > uncultured Fibrobacter sp. The sequence continues at coordinate 3,975 of NZ_CAMZCS010000002.1, forward strand.
TGCCGGCCTTGGAACCTTCGACTTGGACTGTTCGACCTACAGTTTGAATCACGAATCGAGGAGCCGCAGTCATAGCAATTGTAGTTGACGTCTTAGAAGACGAAGATTTTGCGCCACTAGAGCTAGATTTTTTAACAGAACTGGAGCTGGAGCCTTTAGACGAAGAGGAGACTTTTTTGCTTGAGGAGGATGCTGCTTTACTAGAAGAAGCCTCTACTTCGCCTGAAGATGATGCGACTTCACTAGAAGAAGACTCTACTTTGCCTGAAGAGGATGCGACTTCACTAGAAGAAGACTCTACTTCGCCTGAAGAGGATGCAATCTCACTAGAAGAAGACTCTACTTCGCTTGAAGAGGATGCCATGGAACTGCTGGATGGAGCCGGAATGTTCTTCGCAATTTCTGCGGCGTGTTTATTCAAGTATGCTGTATCGAATACAGGATGGAAATCCCCCGCTTTTTGGGTCCAACCATCGCCCGTGACCCATCCCTTGCTGTAGTCATGAAGCTTTTTAGCCAAGGTGAAGTCCGTAAATTCCTTTTCGGATACGGGCGTAGAACCATCCAATGCATTGATGGAATCCAAGTGGAATGCGTTATCGACCTGAATTACAACTCCTTCACGTTTGTAACTATAGAAAGGACTCGTTGAAGCCGTTCCCTTGCCCATGTTGAAGGAGTTGACCAAATTCACTTCTCCATAAACATCACCAATAATGCCGCCGGGCTTTCTTGAGGTTTTCAGTTCGCCAACATTATACGCGTTGTATATGTTAAGTGGACTCCTATTGGTCCCTACTAGGCCCCCGATATAGAGTCCTTCCACAGAGCCCTCGTTGTACACATACGCCAAATCAATTTGACAATCATTGTTTGCCTCGCCAATCAGTCCACCAGCATGTTCCCGTGCGTAAATGGCTCCCTCATGACTTGCATGTACAATGATTATTCTTGCAGAAAAAAGACTACCGACAAGTCCGCCAGCACTTTCTGAAGTACTAGACAAACGCCCCTTGTGGATTACATTCACTAGTTCCAAGGTTCTCCATTCGTCCGATTCTCCGAAGAAATAACCGACAAGTCCACCAACCTTCGTTCCATCGGATTTGTTAGCCTGGTAAATCGTCGCTTCAACAATGCTTTCGCTGGTAACATTTTCCACGAAAAGGTCCGTTTTCCACTTGGAAATACCGACCAAGCTTCCAACCCAGCTGGCGGCCTTGAAATAAGAATCCTTGATGTTCAAGTTCTTGATAGAGACAGTAGAAAATTCGTAGTTATCGCCTATGGATGCAAAAAGCCCTGCGCTGATCTCGTATTTGTCGTCATAGTAAAGTCCCGATATGGTATGCCCCTGACCATCAAAAGTCCCGCGGAAACTCTTGATTGGAGTCCATTCTTGGAAGAATGCGGTATCAGCCACATTCAGTTGGTCATCAATCGTCACGTTTTTGTTCTCTACGATGTCGGCAATCAACTTTACGCAAACAGCGCCGGGGGCAGTCCTGTTGTAGTCTTCTGCGAACTGGTGAAGTTCATCGGCAGCACCGATTGCGTAGCAGCCGCCAGAGACCTGCGGAATATGCCACCATTTTGCATAAAAGACTTTTTCCCCGGAGGCTGTGTCGGGAATAGCTTCATACCGCTGGCCGGAATATTCGGCGTTGTCGTACCAACCCTTAAACGAATAATCCGCGCGAACAGGAACCGGAAGGGACAACGCTATCCCATTGACATAGGAATCTGGATAGTCGACAGTATCGCCGTCAAAGGTGTATAGGACCAGCGGAGACGTTTTCACAGTGGCAGCACCACTGATGATCCCCGTAAGCTTAGGATATTCGTCCACACCGACTTCTTGGCCCCATACGGCTCCATCTATATTTTCATTCTTGTACATGTGCAAGGCGCTTGCGAGAGAGCCGTCCTTGATTTGATCTGCCGTTACCTCAAAATAAAGGGCCTTGTTTGAATCCGGATCTATAAACCCTTGAGTATTTTCGTAGCGGTAGGCGTTTCTATAAACAACCGGAACATTATAGGGGGCATTGACTACGCCAACCCAGTCCCATTCTCCCGTAGATTTATTCTTGGAAAGCGCATAGGAATTTTCGATGCTGATGTGTGCAACGATGGAATCAGACCCTATGAAATGAAGTGAGGGGGTAGACCCGACCAGGCCTCTACCGCCCACATCGATGCTGTACGAATTGAGAATGTTCAACCTTCCCGTTGTATAGGCGACAAGGCTACCCACCCCCATGTCTGTCGTACGCGTGGCATAAGACTCGCTTACATCAAGAACACCGTCAAGGTGCGCTCCAATCAACCCGGAAAAATGATAGTAGCCATCGGCAACGGCATCGCTGTGGCAATTCTTTACAATCACCCTCTTGCTGAGCGTATCAACTTTTCCAATCAGGCCACCTGCATTTTCATTACTGCGTATATAAGAATCAGTAATACCGACGTTTATGATCTTTGTGGGGAAAAGCGAATCCCTGCTAAACACCGAGCCAAAAAGGCCCGCGTTTGCAACTGCCGAGTCGTTGAAATAAAGTCCCGAAATCGTGTGGCCCTGCCCATCGAATTCGCCATCGAATTCTTTTATGGGAGTCCACTGGATAAAATCGTTTTCACCATCCCTGAGATGTTCTGCAGAGGCCATGACATTCTTGTTCATGGTAATGTCGTTGGTAAGTTTTGCACAGAAGGGAACGATGTTATAAAGGGATGTATTTACGATGCTCGCAAAGCCGTAGAGTTCCTCTGTGGAACCGATCTGGTAACAACCGTCGACCATTTTAGGCGTCTTGGGTGTAAAGGACGATGCCACTATGATACTGTCCTTGAAAGTCGGATATTTGTCGACCCATACGTTCTGCCCCCAAATGGAGCCGTCGGTACGCTCGCTCTTGTAGTCGTGCAGCAACTTGGCAACAGTTCCATCGCGGAATTCCTGTTCACTCACCCAAGTTCCGTCAGGACCTTTTTTCGCTCCGTAGTAAAAAACGTTAAAAGCGGAATCCACGTCGCCTTCATCAGTCAAAGTTGCAGACGGGGGCTCCCTATTATACCAGTAATCGATAATAGGCATGTTGTATGAGTTTTCAATAGTAATCGTTCCATTGGCTCGACCGAATAAAGCAAAGTTGTAATCTTGGCAACAATTCATATAATTCTCGAAACGTCCCAAGTTATAGGAATTCGTAACGAGTAAATCGCCGGATACGTTACCGACAAAACCGCCTACAGAAACCCTAGCAGAGCCATGGGCTTCGTTGTACGAATGCGATATGGACGCATCACGCAGGCACCCCGCAAATCCTCCCGCACTAGATCCCCACACGACACTGCCGCTGGTATGGCAATTATCGATATCCACCCCCGATCCATTACCCACAAGGGCTCCTATACAGCCACCGCCTTCGAAATATACGTTCTTGATTTCCAAGTTCTTGATGGTTGCCCTGTAGCGTTCTTTATAGGTGATGTACTTTTCTTTTACGGATCCGAAAAATCCCATATTACTCAATGTATCGTAACGATACAATCCCGAAATGCTCTTGCCGTTGCCATCGAATGTCCCGCAAAAATCCGAGATAGGAAACCAGGGCTTATACCCCTTTTCGGGGTCTTCATTCAAGGCGATGTCTGCCGTAAGCTTACCACAGGCGCAAGATTCTTGAATAGCTCCAGGGGCTCCATTCACTATGGCGGCAAAACCATAAAGATCATCTTCTGTACGTATTTCATAACAGTCCCCTTTCTTTTTGGGGAGCGGAGTCCACATGGCATACAAATCTAGGTTACCCGTCGTCTTGTACTCAATGCCTTCAATCGGATTCCCGGTAAGATTAGCATTGTTGAACCAGCCTAGGAAAGCGTAACCATCACGGACGGGAATCGGAAAAGTAATCCTGGACCCCTTTATATAGCCGACGGCATAAATTTCATTATCCATGGTCACGTTATGCCAAGAAAGACTGTAGACCGAGTCTGTACCTGTATACCCAGTTACCGTTCCGCTGAATATGGGATGCGGATCGGTCCCTACGTTTTGTCCCCAGGCGCTACCGCCAAGGGAATTGTGAAGGCGTTGTGCGATTGAACCGTCGGCGAATTTAGAAGAATAGACCATTGTGGTGTTGGTACTGGAATAGACGTTATGCTCATAAGGCTCGTAGCTGTTGACTACCTTATTGATTGTTCCCGCATAAGCTCCGCCAATAAGCCCTACCTCCTTGATGATGGATTTCGGAGGGTGCGTATATGAATTCCGGACATAGAGTGGACCTTTATTCGCATTGCCGACCAGGCCTGTCGACCCATAGTAACCGCGTACAAATGCGACACTATAGACATTGGATATCACGACCGTTCCTGTATCGATGTTACCGATGACTCCCGAAGCGCTTCTGCGGCTGAAAAAGTATGAATCCTCGATGCCTAGATTTTTGACAGTCACTGTATCTTCGTCCTTGGGCGGCTTGACGGACAGAATCAGGGCAGCATCTTCGTCGCCGTTCATGTAAAGGCCAGAAATGGTGTGGTACTGGCCGTCCAAGGTACCGCTGAATTTTTTCATCGGAGTCCAGGTTATAAAAGCCGAACCGTCGCCGTTGAGCGTATCGTTCGCAATCACGTTTTTGTTGACCACGATATTTGCAGTGAGTTTGCCACACGCCGCCATATTCTGCGCCATTCCGTTGCTTCCATTCACGATGGAGGCAAAACCGTAAAGTTCTGCGGCTGTTCCAATTTGGTAACATCCGTTCGAAAGTTTGGGTGCTACAGGGGTAATGGATGTTGCGGCATAAACAGATGCAGCAAGAAAAAAAGCGTGTATACAACCTAATCTCATATTAAGTAATATATATTTTTCTCACTGCTTTTGTAGCCCCTCCAAGGTTGCAAATTCACCTTCAAAATGCTGTCCTTAGTCTAAAATCGTCAATTTGACCGCCGCAGCCTTGTAAAAAAAGAGCGGAAAGGACTTGACAAATTTTTAAAATGGCTCTGTCAAGCCTTTCCGTATTGCTGCGTTAAAAATCTTTATTGGCTGTAAATTGGCTGCGGTTTCTTGGCGGGCTCTGTCAAGCTTGGCTGTATGTTTGCGAACCTGCTGTGGTTATGCTGCGGCGGTCAAAATGACCGGAATAGCCTAAAAACATCATTTTCGGGGTGAATTTGCAGGTTTCATTCTTCTAATCTATTTTTTTTTCTGAAAAAGTATGACGGCTTTTTTTAGTGGACATTACTGGATGTTGGAATAGCCTTTGGTTCTTCCCAAAAGGTCGTACAGCTTGCTGCTTTTTTGTGGCATCTGTTGTGCTTTGACTTTATGGATGCGATTCGATGCTTGTTCGGGCACTGCCAGCTTTTGCATCGGATCTCCGATAATCGATTCTCCATAGAACCAATCGAAAAGGTCTTCCTTGTGACTGTACTGGTTCTTTTTTACCCTTTTGTTTACCCATTCTCGGAACGATTCGCCAATGAATTTGTGCTCAAAGGCGTCGTACATGAAACCATCCATTTGGTCGCTTCCACTGGTTTTGGATGAACCGATACTTACAAAACCGCCGTTAATCGTGTTAAAGATATGCTCGCTTCCAACAGAGGCGCTATTGGCGTTGCCGTAGAAATCATAGCAGGTAAGTGGACCACAGCAGGCAAAGTGGAAGAATCTCGGTGACACGCACATGTTTCTTTCCACTCGTGTTATATCCAGCCCGTTTCCAAGGCCAGTCTGGCCTCCATGCCCACCGTAAACGGCCCAATCATACTTGTCTGATTTAATGTTGTCTAAATATTCCTGCCCGTCAGCGATAGACTTATCAAGGGAGTCTGGAGAATAAAGAAGGCTCAAACCATCAACGAATTTCTGGTCGAGAGGATTGTCTAGGCCTCCTTCCTCAGTTAGGAACATGGCACTACGCGTACGTTTCTTGAACAAACCGAGATAGTAGTTGTGGATTTTCTCGAAATAGTTCAATAAAAGTGTTTTTGGGTTACCGTAGAAACCTGCCGTGTTGGGGTCAATTCGAGAAACCCATATTTCAAAGGAATCAGAAACTGCGCCACTTTTGGAATAGTGCCCGTCAAAAACTCCATTGGATTTTCCAGAAATCCAAAGGTGCTTAATGTCTTCTTCGGGGAGCGAATCTTTCATGAAAATATTTCCGTAATAGGTTTGGTTGAGACCGCGTGTGCTCTTGTCATTTTGACGCCAAACGGAATCAGGGATTGGTTCGTAGGAGGCATCATCCCCGCATTTCCATTTTAGTGTAAGATAAGCGGCGCCATATTCCTCTGCATAGTTTAGTTTGAATTTGTAGAGACTGTCTTTCTTGAATTTAAAAGCGCTGTAATATGGAATGTCCCAGTTGTTGAACCATGCGTCAATGAGCAGGGAATCGTTAATCCAAAGTCGCCTGTCGTTGTCCGTGGTAAGTTGCAGGGAACAAAGTGCGGTGACTGGAGATTTGAGGTATCCGGAATATGCAATTGAAAAACTATCCGCTGGTACTTTCCCTGGTATCGGAGAACCATCGCGTACATCGAAGTTTAATGTTGTCGTGGTGGTATCAAACAACTTTCCGCCATAGGCTTCGGGGCCTCCGGCGGCCGTGTCTTTCCAAATACCGTCAAGATCCATGAAGTAAAAGTCTGTTACCCAACGTTGGTATCGGAATCCTTCTTCTGTTTTCTGGTAGAATTCAAATTGAGCTCGCGGAATGTCTCCAACAAAAATGGCTCCCGTGATGGAATTCTTCTTGCTTACGAGCATTTCTTTTAGGTCGGTGACTTTCCCGCCGTTCTTCTGGGATTTGAAAGATTCGACAGAGGCATTTATTTGATAAGTATTCCAAATGTCATCTGTATAGGTGATTATGGCGTTCCTGATTTCTTTGTCTAATATCATTTCGTCGTCAACGACGATGAGGATATCAGATGCTTTACTCCATGCGCAAACAGAAAATAGGAGAAATACCCCAAAAAAGTATTTAAGTGTATTTTTCATGAAAGCCTTCCTGGACTTCATTAAAGACAAAATCCTTTTTTTGGGAAATATATATTTTTTCTGCTCGAAAGGGCTTCGACAATCTTGGCTTGACAGATTATTCTAAATAGTGTACATTTGTGCATATATAACTCAAAAAAGGAGAACTTATGGAAATGAAATTTTGTCAGAGCTGTGGCATGCCGCTAACGCCGGAAATCTTGGGCACAAACGCCGACGGCAGCAAGAACGAAGAATACTGCATCTACTGCTATAAAGACGGTGCCTTCACCGGCGACTTCAACATGGAACAGATGGTCGAATTCTGCTCGCAGTTCGTCGATGAATTCAACAAGAATACAGGCAAGAGCCTTACCCGCGAAGAGTACAAAGTGGAGCTGCGCAAGTATTTCCCGACACTCAAGCGCTGGCGCCTCCCCGCGGACCAACTTCCGCACGCCAATTCTCCTATCAAGCAAAAACTGATTGAAGAAGTCAATGCTCTGAACATCAAGGATATGCCGACCATCGAAAACCTATTTGTACTGCAGGGCTCGTTCATCAATCAGGAATACAAGATCAACGGCAACAGCGTCAAGCTTTTAGACGACAACGCAAGCTACTGGGGCAACCAGGTCGAAAAGCAGGGTGCCGAAGGGCGCTGTTTTGGTATCGCCTGCGACGAACGCTACATTCTCGTGAGCGAATACGGCAAGAACGGCGCCGATGCCGAAATCGTCGTATTCAAGAAACGGTAAAGGATAAATAAATGAGAATTGGAAATGCAACCATTCAGGATATCCCTGAATGGTCGCTAAAATAATCGCTTACTTTTTGTAATACACAATCTCTAACTGAGCTACGTTAGTTCCCTCTATAAATTCGCTTTCTTTGAGAGCAACGGCATAAAAATCATTTGCGGTTTCTTGGTTGAATCTCGGCCCAATGACCACCCAGAATGCCTCCTTTTCGAAATCTGTGGCGTCTGCAAGCTTGGTCGGTGAGTACTTGAAGTCGGTTGTGTGTGCCGGGGCAGGAGGTAAGTTAGTGGCGGTCCAGTCGTCATCATATTCATGGTTTTGACCATTGCTATACTTGGCAACCTTGTAGCCGTTGACTCCATGAAGTGTTAACTGTCCTGTTAATTCGTCCTTGCTGACTTGAATTTGGGCTTGTTCTACAGGAACCTCGGCATCATTCTTGAATGAGTATCCACGGGTTGTTGAGGTCTGCATTTGACCGGTAAATTTCCTAAGTTCAACTTGCGCAATTGTGCTTCCCGGTTCTGCCTGGCAGTATGCGGGGTCACGAACGAATTCTACGGAATCAATGGTGATGAACTTATCTTCTATTGCGATGTCGTTGCTCGCTTTGAGTATAATGAACAATTTGAATGTTCCGCATTGGGTTTTCGCTGAATCAATTATTTTTGTACCCTGTTCCTCAAAACTAATTGCTACCGTAGGCCCTGTTAGGGGAGCGTATTGAAGTTGTAGTGAGGCGTTTTCGTTTTGGCCGTGTTCGTTCACATGGGCGAGGAGAAAATCAACTTTTGTAAAGAACGGATCTGAATCACTACCGGAGATTGCGGTTGTGTCATGTGCGTCTAAAGTAGCGCTTCCTGAGATAATGAATGTCGTTTTGTCGGCATTTGGGGTGATGCTGATTGACTGGATACGAATGGGGGAAACCTCTGTTGCTTTCAATTCCAGAGAAGAAGATGATTGTGTGGAACTGCTAGATTTGGAACTCGAAGAACTTGATTCAGTATTGTCAGAACTAGAGGATCCTGATTCTGAGTTGTTGGAACTAGAAGAACCCGATTCGGAATTGGATGAGCTTGATTTTGAATCTTTAGAACTAGAAGACGTCGGCTCAGAACTGGAAGAATTTTTTTTGTTGACGGACGAAGAACTTGCTGATTTAATCGTGCTGGAACTGCAGGATTTATCCTCGTTGGGCTTAGAACTGGATGAACTCTGGATATCACTGGATGATTGCTCAATTGATTCGGAATCATCTGGATTGGATATGTCTATTACACCCCTAGAACCATTGCCGTCAGAGCAAGCCCACAGTAGAAGCAATCCAAACCAAAGAATACTAATTTTTTTCATAATAAAATCCTCATTCTTGATAAGATAATATAAAACTTATTTTCTCTTATGGTGCATTTTTTTACGTTAAATGCAAAAAAAACGTTTTTGTTTTGCCCTTGCGCATAAAAATAAAGTATAAAATCTATTTATTTTGAGTTTTTCTCAATAAATAGAATTGAACGATACAGGCGTATATTTGGCTCGGTTGCTATTGGATAAGATTTCCTCCTTAAATATGTATTCTTGACGGCCTTGGCGGAAAATGTTATCTTGGCTCTTCAAATGAAAATCGAATTTGCGACCATACAGGATGTTCCTGAAATTCTTGAATTGCAGTACAAGGCGTTTCGCCCTGTTGCCGAAAGTTTGAACTGGCCCGATGCTCCGAATTTGACAGAAACCGTGGAACATGCGCTCGGGGAATTTCCGAAGTACACGACGCTCAAGATGCTTTCCGGTGACGGAAAGATTATCGGCTCCGTTCGCGGTCGCGTTGAAGACGGCTCGCTTTACATTGGCCGCCTGATGGTCCTGCCGGAATTCCAGAAAAACGGCTACGGACGCATCCTTTTGCGTGAAATTCAATCCCTCTTACCGCATAGCCGCGCATGGCTCGACACCAGCGGCGATGTGCCTGAAACAGTCTCCTTCTATGAACGCGAAGGCTTCCGTACATTCGAAAGCAAACGCTTCGAAAACGGCGTCTCATGGATATTTATGGAAAAGAAGTAAGAACGAAATTATGGGATTCTTCTTGTGAAGCTTGCTTTTTTGAGGGGAAAGAGGTGCTTTGAATTGATTCTGTATTCATGATTGTGTAAAAATGGTTTGACTTTAATTGAAAATTATATATATTTTACCCTGACTTTGTGCAAATATTGCGAAATTTTCTTAAAAGAGGCAAAAATGGGGTTTTATCGTTCGATCGTCCAAGATTTAGAAGAATGGAAGGCGGCTTCGGTCCGTAAACCGGTCATTTTGCGTGGGGCAAGGCAAGTCGGCAAGACGACGGTTGTCAGGGAATTTGGCAAGCGCTTCGACACCTTTATCGAACTTAATCTCGAAAAGAAGGCTGACCGTGATCTTTTCGAGAACGATTTGTCCGTGAAGGATTTGTTTCGTTATATCTGCCTTGAAAAGAAGATTGTGCCACACGGGAATGTCCTGCTGTTTATCGATGAAATCCAGAATTCGCCGAAGGCGGTTGCGCAGCTCCGTTATTTTTACGAGGAAATGCCGGAACTGTATGTGGTCGGTGCAGGCTCGCTATTGGAAGTGATGATGGAACGCCACAAGATCAGTTTCCCAGTGGGGCGCGTTGAATACCGCTACATGTTCCCGATGACGTTCGTGGAGTTTATGGCGGCGTTGGGCGAAGATGCCGTCTTGGAAATGTACCGCGAAAAGGAAATCCCCGAAATTGCGGAAAACAAACTTGCATCCCTGTTTCGCCTGTATTCGTTTGTGGGTGGTATGCCCGAAGTCGTTGCACGTTATGTCGAGACGGAAGACATGTCACAATTGAATTCCGTGTATGAATCCTTGATAACGTCTTACAAGGATGATGTTTCGAAATATGCGAAGAACGCCACGGAGGCGAATGTTATTCGGCATGTGATTGAAACTGCGCCTTTTGAAACAGGGAAGCGAATCAAGTTTGAGCGTTTTGGCAACAGCAATTACAAGTCCAAGGAAATTGGCGAGGCTCTCAAAATTCTGGAGCGCGCGATGTTCCTTTATTTGCGCTATCCGGTGAACGGGCATGAGTTGCCGCTCGTACCAAATTTCAAGCAACATCCGCGTTTGCAGTTTCTGGATACGGGACTTTTGAATTATGCGCTCGGGCTTTCAAGCGTGTATTATAAAGATGTCCAGTTGAGCGATGCGTACAACGGAATGATTGCTGAACATGTCGTGGGCCAGGAACTGCTTGCTTCGCAGAGTGACGTGTTGCACAAGCCGACTCTTTGGATACGCGAAAAGAAGCAGGCGAATGCCGAAGTCGATTTCTTGATTGTGAAAGATGGAAATGTTGTCCCTATTGAAGTCAAGAGCGGTGCGACAGGTTCGCTGCGGTCGCTACATTCGTATATTGACGAGGGTGGCTTTGAGGTTGCTCTTCGCTTGTACAGTGGAAAAAAATCTGTTGAAAACGCCGTGACTCCTCAGGGTAGAAAACCTTACAAACTAGTGAATTTGCCGCTCTATTATGCGGGAAGATTGGCTGAAATTCAGTACTAGTTTTTTATGGCTATGCAAGGGGTTGAACTTCGAAAACGGAGTCTCGTGGGCGTTTATGGAGAAGAATTGCTTGAGTCGGTTCTAGTGATGAATGAAAAATTATAATGGAGGAAAAATGATTTTTCGTATGTGCTTACTTTTATTGTTCGTTTTCGCATTGATGGGGTGCGAAAATGAATTTGTTGAAGAAAAAGACAACGTGAGTGAATACCTCTTTCCGAAACAAAATTTGGATACTGCGGCCTATTTGTTTTATAAGGAAAATTCTGATCGATATTGGGCATTGAGTTGTTTTTTGAGTGATTACTTTCGTTATAAAAAACATGGAGACTTCTTTTCGTTGGATGATGATTTGACTGTGACCCGTGGAGGTTACATCTATTCTAAAAAAAAGAAAAATCCAAAGGTTTGGTCTTCTGTTTGCGGAGTTTATAGGGACCTTTTAGAGGAACAAATTAAAACGTTGGATACCCTAGAAAATGTCGTGAGAAAAGACTATAAAGAAAATCCGGTAGGAAGGGGGGAAAGGGACTATAGCCTTTTTAATTGGGTCGGGATGGATTATCATGGTGGAGAACGACTTGGATATGTAAAGACTACTATTTATGAATGGCGTGAATCCGAAGAACAATTGAGCCGATATTTGGGAAAATTTTTTGAGCGAGGATGTAAGAAACGCGTAAACGAAATTCGTTTGAGAGAAGAAATGGAAAAACCTTCTAGAGTATTTCAATAAAAAAAACGAATGCTTAAAATTTTCGTTTTCCTGTTTTTCTACATTTTTCTCCGTACAAAGATAAGGACTCGTTTATGAATATTCTCGTTGTTGGTAGCGGTGGTCGTGAACATGCGATTGCCCTCGCTGTGAAGAAGTCGCCGATGTGCGACACTCTCGTGTGCGCTCCGGGCAACCCGGGCATGGCAAACCTCGGCAAGTGCGTGCCGGTGGATGTGGCTGACCCGAAGGCCATTGCCGACCTCGCCGTAGCAGAGCATATCGACCTCGCGGTCATCGGTCCCGAAATTCCGCTGGTCGCTGGCGTAGTGGATGAATTCCGCCGTCGCGGGCTGCGCGCTTTCGGCCCGACTGCGGCTGCCGCCGCGCTCGAAGGCTCCAAGGCCTTCAGCAAGGATATCATGAAGAAGTACAATGTGCCGACGGCAGCCTTCGAGACCTTCACCGATCTCGCCTCCGCCAAGAAGTTCCTCGCCGAACACCCGGCTCCGATCGTGGTGAAAGCGTCGGGCCTCGCTGCGGGCAAGGGCGCCATCGTCTGCATGACCGACAAGGAAGCGAACGACGCTGTCGAAGAAATGCTCGGCGACAAGGCGGTCTTCGGCGAATCCGGCAAGACGGTCGTAATCGAAGAATTCATGGACGGCGAAGAAGCCTCCATCTTCGTGGTTTGCGACGGCAAGGACTACGTGATTCTCTCCTCTGCCCAGGACCACAAGCGCGTCTTTGACGGCGACAAGGGCCCGAACACGGGTGGCATGGGCGCCTACAGCCCGGCTCCGGTGGTGACGGATGCTCTCCTCGACGAGGTGAAAAAGACGATTATCGAACCGACCCTCAAGGGCATGGCTGCCGAAGGCAAGCCTTACACGGGCGTGCTCTACGTGGGCATCATGGTGACTGCGAAGGGCCCGAAGGTCGTGGAATACAACTGCCGCCTCGGTGACCCCGAATGCCAGATTGTGCTCCCGCTCTATGACGGCGACGTGCTCGCGTTGTTCGATGCTGCCGAAAAGGGCGAACTCGCGAAACTCGGTGCCCCGAAGGCTCCGAAGGGCAGCTCCGCTATCGTCGTGCTTGCAAGCGCGGGCTATCCGGGTTCCTACGAAAAGGGCAAGGTTGTCACAGGCATCGAAGAAGCCGAAAAGAACGGCGCCCAGGTGCTCCATGCCGGTACCAAGATGGTCGACGGCAAGCTGGTCACGAACGGTGGCCGCGTGTTCGGCGTGGTGGGCCATGGTGCAACGCTCCAGGAAGCCTTGAACATCGCTTACGCCGCCTGCGAAAAAGTTCAGTTCGAAGGCAAGTTCTACCGCAAGGACATCGGCAAGAAGGGCCTTGCAAGACTCGCAAAATAAAAGAGAAATTGGTATAGAGATTGCTTCGCTTCGCTCGCAATGACATGTTTTTTGAACGTCATTGCGAGGAGTGTAACAGAGCCTGCCACGAGTAAAGCGTGGTGGAAGCAATCCAGGCCTGAAGGAATTAGTTTAAAAGGATACGCAAATGGATTTGAAAGAAAATGCAAAGGTCGGTATCGTTGCGGGTAGCAAGTCCGACCAGGAAACTGTAGACAAGATCACCGCGGTGCTCGACCAGTTCGGCATCGCTTGGGAATTCAACATCCTCTCTGCACACCGCACCCCGAACGCCACCGCGAAGTATGCTCGCGAAGCCGCCGGGCGAGGCCTCCAGGTCCTCATCGGTGTTGCTGGCCTCGCTGCAGCCCTCCCGGGCGTGCTCGCAGGGCACACGATTCTTCCGGTGATTGGTCTGCCCTGCGCCGGCGGCCCGCTCAACGGCGTCGATGCTCTGCACTCCATCGTGCAGATGCCCCCGGGAATCCCGGTGGCCACGGTCGGCATCGGTAACGGCAAGAATGCCGGTTACCTCGCCGTCCACATCGTCGCCCTCTCTGATGCCGCTGTTCGCGAAAAGCTCGTCGCTTACCGCAAGGGCCTCGGAGATATAGAGGTCTGAGGCCGCGCTTCGCGCTCTCAGGTCGCTTTGCTTTGAGGTCGGTCGCGTTCCGCTCCCTCTGAGCATGCGCCTGCGGCGCGATTGTATAACCTCTCACCAACATTCCCTAACCACTAATCACTGTTTACTAACCACTATCGTGCATTCTCTCTCTCGTATATTTGTCTATTTAGCTGCGTTCCTCGTGACTGCGTCTTTCGCCGGTGAGCCCAACTTGCCTGTGGTTCAAGCGCCTTGGATGAAGGGCGAAAAGTTGATTTACGATTTGTGCTGGGGGCCGATTACTGCGGGTTCTGCGTCGCTAGAGGTGAAACCTATCAAGGACGGCAAGACGGAGTTCCTCACGTTCGCGACGGGCAACAAGACCATCAATAAGATTTATCCGGTCAACGATACCATCTATACACGTGTGCGCAACAAGGGCCTGATGACGGAGGTTTTCCGCAAGACGCTCCATGAGGGCAGCTACCACAACAAGTCCGTTATTCGCTTTGACCGCAAGGGCGAGAAGGCCTGGCTCTCGGACACGGTATTCCTGGACCCTCCCGAAAAAAGACAGGTCAAGCGCTCTGCCGATACCGCGGTCGCTATCCAGGGCATGGAACACAGCATTATTTCTGCCTTCTACTGGGTGCGGACGATGCCGTTGACGGTGGGGGATACCTCCCGTTTTGCCGCCGTGAGCGGGAAAAAACGTTATGAACTGAAGGTGCTTGTCCATGGGAAAGAAGAATTAGAAACGGCTATCGGCAAGGTCAAGACGGTCAAAGTGGAGCCCGTGCTCGACGGCGACGGAATTTTCAACTCCAAGGGCCGGATTTTCATCTGGTTGACGGACGATGACAAGCGTATTCCCGTGCTGATGCAGTGCGAAATAGCTCTTGGGAGCATCAAGGCCAAGTTGGTCTCAAAATAGAGCTTACATAAAGCAACTTTTACACGTTGATTTGGAAAAAATCGGCTATAATAAATTATATTCCAAAAGTAATTCTTTGTTTTGAGGCTTTTAATGTCTAAAAAACTCATTTTGTTCCTGTGTTTATTTATGTTCGTCGTCATGGCTTCTGCCGCCCCTAAAAAAGCGGCGAAGAAGGCTCCTCCCAAAAAGGCCGTAAAAAAGACAGAGGCTGTTGTTGAAGAGCCTCAAAAAGAAGAAAAAGACGATGAAGAGTTCATCTCGGCTCCCGAGGAATCTCCTAAGGCGGCCGCCAAGGATGACGACGATGATGAAGACGAAGAAGAGGATACTAGTCAATATACTGCAGCTCAGTTGGAAGAACGTCTGTCTCGTCAGAAATTCGAAGAAGAACAGCGCCTGGACGAATACGCAAATTCGCTGCGCCGTCGTGACTGGTTGAAGGACCGTCTCATTCTCCAAGTGGGTATGGGGTCCCGCTATCCTTACATGGGCGAGACGGGTATGGGCATGGGCTTTGGTGCCGGTGTCGAGTATATTACCCGTTGGCATGCTGCTCTGTATGGTTCGTTCGGATTCCTCCCGAAGGGTGAAGACAACGTGTTCGACGGTATTGACCTCGAAGGTGGCTTTGGTTACAAGGTCGGCTTGAACTATTATCTCTTCCCGAAAAACCCGCTGCATCTCGGTATTTCCGCTTCTTACGGTACGGTTTATTTCGACCACGATATCCGCCCGGACAAGAACAAGATGCGCCCGCTTATCACGGTTAACGGTTTCCAGTTCGATGCGCTTATCACGTACTTGACCAACGAATGGTATTATCTCCAATTCTCCTTCGGTATGTATTATGCCCCGAAGCTGAAATCCAAGGACCTCAGCAACCCCAGCTTCGACGTGACCTCCAAGACGGACGAAACGCCGGTGTCGATTGTTGTGAATCCTGATGGCATGAACAAGACCGGTATTGTGTTCGGCATCGCCATCGGTTATGCATTCCCGGAATTCTTCCCGGATGATACGGAAAAGCGCCGTCGTGAACGCGAGAAGGAACGCGAAAAAGCTGGCCGCAACGACGACTAGTCTGGTTTAAATATTTTCTAAAGAAAAAGCCTGCCACGTATGTGACAGGCTCTTTTAATACCCATGTCCGGAATCGAACCGGAATACCTTCCTTCGGAGGGAAGGACACTATCCATTGTGATACACGGGCTCGGCCAATGCGGTTCCGCTTTAGGCGGAACCCATCCGATTTCGGTTTGCGAAATATAGTAAAAAATAGGAGGCGCGGGGCACGAGGTATGAGCGGTGAGCAGTGAGCGATGAGCCTTTGAGAGACTAGAGAATAGAGACTGGAGGCTAGTGAAAAGAATCACGCACTTCGTGCGTTAATAACAGACGGCGAAGCCGTGATATTTCTCCCTAGCCCCTAGATCCTAGATTCTAGATCCTAGATTCTAACCCCTATTCTACTATCTTCACAATTAGCTCATGCGGTTCCGCATCCACGACCAGTGCGTCGTAGAATTCGCCCACGTCGGCGTCGCCTTCGAGCACTTTCACGATGTCGTCGTTCTCCATCGAGTTGCCTTCGGTGCGACCGTAGAAGTGGTATTCGCTTTCTTCTGCCACTTGGTCGATGATGATGCGGACGGTCTTCCCGATCATTGACTCGGCATGTTCGGCATCGAGTTCTTCTTGCAAGTCTGTCACCGCGTCGAGCCTTGCGCGTGCTTCGCTTTCGTCGACGGCGGGGAGGTCCATCTCCATCACGGGTGTGCCTTCTTCGGGGCTGAACACGAAACCGCCCAGGTGGTCAAACTGCACGTCTTGCAGCAGTTCCATCAACTCTTCAAAATCTTCGTGTGTCTCGCCGGGGAACCCGACTAGCACCGTTGTACGCAAGGTAACTCCCGGAATGCGTTCGCGGATCTTGTGCAGAATGTCCACGAGTTCCTTCTTGCGGTAATTGCGCTTCATGTTCTTGAGCATGTTGTCGCTTGCATGCTGGATTGGCATGTCCACATACTTCACGAGGCGCGGTTCGGTTGCCATCAGGTCCAGCAGTTCGTCGTCTACGAACATCGGATACCAGTAAAGCGTGCGTATCCAGGGAATGTTCGTGTTGTCTAGAATCGCCTTCAAAAGCTGAGCGAGTGTGCCGCCCTTCTTGCCCTTTTCACGGCCAAAGTAGGTCGTGTCTTGTGCGATGAGGGTGATTTCTTTGACGCCTTGCTTTTCAAGTTCTTTTGCCTCTTCGACAATGTCTTCGATGCTTCGGGAAACTTGCTTGCCGCGAATCAAGGGGATTGCGCAGTAGGCGCAGCGGCGGTTACATCCTTCGGCAATCTTCAGATAGGCGTGGTGGTTAAAACCGCCGAGGTTCATGCGCGGGAGATTTTCGGCGTCACAGGTCTGCGGTGCGACAATGCCCATCTTCTTCAGGAGTTCGCCCGGCTTGTACGTGCCCACCCAGTAGTCCACCTCGGGTAGTTCCTTGATGAGCTCGTCACCATAGCGCCCTGAGAGGCAGCCCGAGACAATCAGCTTTTGTTTTGCCTTTTTACCCTTGATTTGGGCAAGAATCGCATTGATGGATTCTTCTTTTGCCGCCTCGATGAAACCGCAGGTGTTCACCAGGATGTAGTCTGCCTTGGCGGCAGTGTCGCAGGTCGCAAACCCCGCGTGCAGCATTTCGCCGACGAGGTTCTCCGCATCGACCTGGTTTTTGGCGCATCCTAAGTGGACAACGAAAACTTTGGGCTTCTTTGTGGGCATGCCGCAAATTTAGAAAAACATTAATTCCTAAAAAAGGTTATTTTTTTGTGTAGTTCCTAATTCAAGAAACGGAGAAATATATGCATTTGAAAAAATGGGGTTTTGCAATATTAATGACGGCGGCCTTTGGCTTGACGGCCTGTAGTGGAGATAGCAGTTCTCCTACATCGCCCGGAGCTTCCAGTGCGGAAGTCAATAAAGAAGATAATTCTTCGAATCAAGGCAACGCGGCCGTTTCTGATGGCGACAATCACCCGTCGCAGGGAATAGCGATTTCTGATGATGATGATGACTCCAATGGAAATCAACATGCAGGTCCTTCGCAACAAGGCGCTTCTGTCGAAAATGAAAACCGCACATCTTCGTCAGATGATCAATCCGGAAATGCAAGTAGTACCATGGATTTCTCTTCGGGCGATTATGTGTGCAAAGTAACGAGGACTAGCAACTCTGTAAAAGTGGAACAGCGTATCGAAGGCGTTGCTTCTTACGTTTCGACTGTCTCGGGCAGTACCGGGCGCCTCGGCATAGAATCGGAATTGTGGTACGCAAGTTCTGAAAATGCGCAGTACGAATGCGAAGAAAGTAAGGAAGAGGCGAAAGGCTGGAATGGATCCATGACTGTCACATGTACCTCGAATAACATAAAAATAAGTGAATATGACGAAGGTTCTTTGAATGACCATGAAGAGGATTTTAAAGAATTGTGCGAAGAAGGGAAAGAAAGATACGATAGCGGTTTTTTTAATCAGTACATGTAAAAAAAGAAATTTTATGGAATAAAAAAAAGAGTCCCGTGATGGGGCTCTTTTTTAATAGTGGATAGTAAAACTTATTCCCAATCGTCTCCGTCGGCAGGGGCCTCTTCGACAATTTCTTCCACGACCTCTTCGACTTCAACTTCTTCAGCTTGCTGCTGCGGCTGGGCTTGCGGTTGCGGCTTTGGCTGAGCTTGCGGCTGGGGCTGCGGTTGTGGCTGAGCCTGCGGCTGCGGCTTTGGTTGAGCCTGCGGCTGGGGCTGCGGTTGGGCCTGCGGCTGCGGTTGCGGCTGAGCCTGCGGCTGCGGCTGCGGTTGGGCCTGCGGCTGGGGCTGCGGTTGAGCCTGCGGCTGAGGCTGCGGTTGAGCCTGCGGCTGGGGCTGCGGTTGAGCTTGCGGCTGGGGCTGGGGCTGCGGTTGCGGCTGAGCCTGCGGCTGCGGTTCCGGTTCCGGCTCCGGTTCAGGAGCGGGCTCCTCGTAAGATTGCGTATCTTCGTAGGACTGCGAATTGTTGTAGTAGCTTTCGCCAGCGGGGTTGCCGACATGGTCGTTGCTGCGGTTGTCTACCCACCAATCGAAGTTCAAGGCGCCAATGACTTCCTTGCCGTAGGTCTGGGCGTCAGCGATGGAGGAGAAGAAGCCGACGCGGACGCGGTAATATGTACCTTCCAGTTCGCCCGGGTTTTCAACTTCGGCCAGATAAGCGCTGATGTTACTTTCGGCAAGCTTGTTGGCGATAGCCTGGGCAGACTTCTTGGTTGGCTTGATGCCGACCTGGATAACGTACTGTCCGTCTTGCTGGGGCTGGACGCTTCCGCTCACGAACGGAGCTGCTTTTGCCGGGGCGGGAGCTGCGACTTCCGCAGGGGCTTCGGCTGTCTTGTCGCCGGAAAGCGATTTCAAGGGGACCAGTTCCGGTTCTTCTTCTGCAGGAGCGTCGGCCTTTTTAGGAGCCTGCGCAGAAGGAGTTGCCTTGGATTTGTTCATCTGGGGGACGACATCTTCTTCGCCGGTATTACAAGCGACGAGGAACGCACAGGCAAGTGCGCCCATGCTGAGTTTATAAGCCGAAAGAGATTTCATTCAAAACTCCGGTAATGTTTGTTAGGTAACTAACGATTAAGATTTAGTTACATATCATGCGTTAATATACATAAGTCTTTGATTCTACGCAAGTTATATGGACGAAAAATCGCATTTTTTTGTGATTTTTTGTGAAAAAGGGGGCTTTTGTTCGAAAAGGACCTGCAAAACGACCCCCTCTAGCCCCTTGACGAAGTGGACATTTATAAATATATTTGGGCTCTCAAACTGAATTTTAACCAAAGGAAAATCGTGATCGGCGTAATTGTTAAGTCCAACGAACCTTTTGAACGCGCTCTCAAGCGTTTCACCAAGTCCTGCGAAAAGAACGGCATCATCTCCGATGTCAAGAAGCGCCAGCGCTTCGAAAAGCCTTCCGAAGAAAAGAAGCGCATCGAAACGGCTGCCCGCCGCAAGCGCTTGAAAGAAATCGCTGACCAGAACCGCAAGCGTCTCTACTAATAGTGGTCCGGCTAGTCCGGATGGCTTGGTTGTAGTCCAAGGTTCTCGAAGGGTTTTTGATAAGAGTAATGAGTCGTCGGTCCATGACCGGTGGCTCGTTGCGTGTTTTTAGAGGTCAAACCTAGACGCCAGGACGGGGCGTAAACCGTCCGGAGTAAAACATGAGCAGTGCATTGCTGACAAGAATTCTCGACGATATCAAGGCCGCCATGAAGGCGCACGATTCCGAAACGCTCGGAACGCTCCGTACACTCCATTCCGACATCAAGAACGAAGCCATGAAGTCTGGTGCCACTCCCGCACAGATTACCGAGAGCATCACCGACGAGATGTGTGTCGACGTGCTTGCCCGCAGCGTGAAGCAGAAGCAGGAAGCCATCGAGATCCTCAAGAAGGGCGGCTTCATGGACAAGATTCCTGCCGAAGAAGCTTGCATCGCGCTCTACCGCAAGTACATGCCGGCAGAAATGACCGAAGACGAAGTCAAGGCCCTCATCGCCGAAATCAAGGCGGCGACCGGAGCCTCTAGCCCCAAAGACATGGGCAAGATCATGAAGGAACTCTCCCCGAAGGTCAAGGGCCGTTTCGACGCCAAGCGCGCATCTGTCTTGGTGCAAGAAGCGCTTAAGTAAAAGACAATAAGGTAGGCCACCATGCCCACCTCGCAATCCAAAATCCAGGAACTGGAACTGCTCTACAAGATCAGTTCCATCTTGAACCAGACGCTTGATTTCGAGAGCGTTGCGCACCCGATTTTGGAAGTGGTTGAATCTACGATGGGCGTGGAGCACGCAACCCTTACTCTTTACAACCGCCACACGGGCGAAATCTCGATTGAAATTGCGGAAGGCTTGAGCAGCCGCCAGGCGCGCAAAGGCCGCTACAAGGTGGGCGAGGGCATCACGGGCCGTGTCGTGGAGACCGGCAAGCCCATTATCATTCCCTCGGTCGCAAAAGACCCGGACTTTTTGGACCGTACGGGGCGTGGCAAGACGGAAGACAAGGCGTTCCTCTGCGTGCCTGTGATTATGGAGCATCAGGTGATTGGCGCCTTCAGTGCCGATGTGCAGAATCCCGTGGAAGATGAACTTCCCGAGAAACTTCGTTTGTTGGAAATCATTGCGCAGATGCTCGCGGCTGCCGTGAAACTCCGCCGTGAGGCACGTGAAGAAAACGAAATCCTCAAGGCCGAAAACGAACGTTTGACGCTCGAACTCAAGGATCGCTTCCAGCCCGACAATATCATCGGGCGTTCGAGCGAGATGCAGCGCGTGTATGCGCAGATTGACCAGGTTTCCCGCAGCCCCCTGCCCGCACTCATCGTGGGCGAGGTCGGTACGGGCAAGGGGCTCGTGGCTGAGGCAATTCATTACCGTTCCGACCGCAACATGGGCCCGTTCGTCCGCGTCCATTGCGCCTCGATGCCGGAATCGGTCTTGGACCGCGAACTTTTCGGCAGCGTACGTGGAGCCCTCGTGGGTGTATTTGCCGAGACGCCTGGCCGCGTAGAACAGGCTGAAGGCGGAACGCTGTTCCTTGACGAAGTGGGTGAACTTTCGCCTAACCTTCAGGTGAAACTTTTACGCCTGTTGCAGAACGGCGATGTGGAACGCATTGGTGCTCGCATCGCGAAGAAGGTGAATGTGCGCGTGATTGCGGCCACCACAAAGAATTTACAGCAGATGGTCGAAGAAGGAACCTTCCGCGAAGACCTCTATTATCAACTGCATATCTTCCCGATTTATGTACCGCCGCTGCGCAACCGCAAGACGGACATCGTGCTGTTGGCGGATCATTTTGTGGAACACTACTGCCGCATCGTGGGCAAGAACGTGCGCCGCCTCGCGCGTACCACCATCAACATGCTCATGAGCTATCCGTGGCCCGGAAACGTGCGTGAACTTGAAAACGGAATTGAACGTGCCGTGCTTGTGGCTGACGAAGACGTGATTTATCCGCACCATTTCCCGACCACGCTCCAGACCGCAGAAACAAGCGGTACTCCCGTCTCTGGAAATTTAAAGCGCATGGTGGAGGCCTACGAAAAGGACATCATTTGCGATGCCCTCAAGAGCAGCAAGGGAAAGATTGCCGCCGCCGCCCGCAGCCTCTCTACAACACCGCGTATCCTTACGTATAAAATAAACCAGCTTGGAATAGACCTCGCTGGTTTCGGGAAGTGAGCGCTTCTTATTTCTTTAAGCACTCCTCGATTTGCTTGTTGATGTACGCTTCGTTTGAATCAAGTTTTGCTTGGTAGCGTGGGTTTACAATCGTGTCCCCGTCGCAGATTTGCTTTCTTGCGATTAAAAACCCATCGTTGCAGGATTCGAAGTTAATTTCATCGCATGACCAGAATTTGACGGGTTGTATGGAGCTTAGGCATTCGTTATCCTCTGAAAGGGCCTTACTGATACTGTCAATCTTGTTGAATGCCACTTCGGAAAAAAGGTTTTGTATTTCGAAGCCTGTCGTAAAATCTGTCTTTTGGCAAAGAGGGGATGGTGTAACAGAGGTGGTGCTAGAATCGTTGATTGTCTCTGGAGTAGAATCCTGGCTTTCCGCAGGAAACTTTTGGGAGAATTCTTCATTGGAGTAAATTAAAAAGTCTTTCTCTCTGTATTCGTCTTCGCTATAGGTTTCGTTGTTGTTGCATCTATATTGATATTGGAGGGTTATTTTTGAGGAATCGCACTTCATACTTCCTAGACGATAATCGATGTATGTACTTATGTCTTCAAGTTTGTCTTCTAATTGAGAGAGTTCCTCAATTGAAAGCGTCTGGTTGTTTTCGAGTTGGTTTCTCAATCCATTAGGAGTAATTTTTTTTAGGCTTTTCCAAATAGAGTCCATTATAACAGTATCTTTAAAACAGAATATTTCAGGATTTATGTCTATAAAATGATTGTTGGTTCTGCATATGCTCACGCCAACTTTTTTGGTGATACATTTTTCCTCTTCTATGGATTTCCGCTTGCAGGAGACGCTTGTGTCCGCAGCGAGTCGGTAAAGGGCTTGAGGCTTTAGACAGTTCTCGATTTGCTTGTCGAACACTTCGATTTGCGCACTGTAAATGCTGTCTAGCTTTTCGTAGTAGCGTGCTCTTTTCTTTTCCATCTGGAGGTATTCGTCAGACAGACGTGTTTCGCCATCGCTGCAAACGACGTCCTTGGGAATGGAGATTTCCTGTGTCGTGTCTTGCTGCTGGACTAATGCGGGGATGGTATCGAACATCTTCTTGAGGCATTCTGACGTGCCGGAACTCTTCATGATACTGTCAATTTTGTCGTGGGTTGCGTTTCGTGCTTTCTGGAATGCAACTTCTTCGACATCGTCCGTTGAATAGTCACTTGTGTAGGTCGCAAGGGATGTTCCGTATTGGCACACGCCGCCTGTGGGCTGGCTGCTTTTATCGCTCCCGCATCCGGCCCAGAAAATACAAACAAGTGATAAAACAAAGTATTTCCAAACTCGATTAGACATAGTAAACCTCCTCAAAACCTTTTTTGAATATATATAAGCGAATTTGGGGGCGCAACCAGATGTCCGTTTCTCGTGATATAAAGCAAAGATTTTGTTACATAGGACACGTTCTGTCGGATTTTCAAATTTCCCAATTTTATGGTTTATTCCCCCCTGTCTACTTCCTACTGCCTACTTCCTACCGCCTACTAATTCTATATTTTCGTATGTTATGATAATCTATTCCTTCTACATGGGCTTTGTGTGATTAGCGGTTTAAACTTGTATTTTCCCTAACCACTAACCACCAACCACTAACCACTTAATTAAAAACATGCAATTCCGTCCTGTAAAAGAACAGCTTGAAATTTTGATGCGCGGCGTTATCGATGTTGTGCCGCAGGAAGAACTCGAAAAGAAACTCCAGAAGTCCTACGATACCGGAGTCCCGCTCCGTATCAAGATGGGTGTGGACCCGACGGCTCCGGACGTGCACTTCGGCCACACGGTCGTGATGCGCAAGCTCCGCCAGTTCCAGGATTTGGGCCATACTGTGGTGCTTATCGTGGGTGACTACACTGCCCAGATTGGTGACCCGAGCGGCCGTAACAAGGCACGCCCGCGCCTCACGCACGAACAGGTGCTCGAGAACGCGAAGGAATACCAGGAACAGTTCTTCAAGGTGGTCCGCCGCGACCAGGTGGAAATCCACTACAACGGTGAATGGTTCTCCAAGCTCCCGTTCAGCAAGGTGACCGAACTCATGGGCCAGTTCACTGTGGCCCAGATGCTCGAACGCGAGGACTTCCACAACCGCTACACGGCCAACACGCCGATTAGCCTGCACGAGTTCATGTACCCGATGATGCAGGGCTACGATTCTGTGGCCATCAACAGTGATGTGGAACTCGGTGGCACCGACCAGAAGTTCAATGTGCTCCGTGGCCGTGACCTCCAGATTTTCGAAGGCATGGAGCCGCAGATCGGCCTCTTCATGCCTATCCTTCTCGGTACCGACGGCAAGGTCAAGATGAGTAAGTCCATCGGCAACTACGTGGGCTTGAACGAACCTGCCGACGTGATGTACCACAAGATTTATAGCCTCGCCGACAGCATTGTCGAGAACTGGTTTGAACTTCTCACCAACATCCCGCTTGAAGAAATCAAGCAGATGATGGCCGACATCGCCGCGGGCAAGATGAACCCCAACGATGCCAAACACCGCCTCGCGATTGACATTGTGACGCAGTACTACGGTGCGGAAGCCGCCGAGGCCGCCGCGCAGAAGGAACGCGAGATTCATAGCGGTAACGCCATCCCGAGCGATGCTGCCGAGTGCAGCGTGGCGGCCGGCACCTACGGTGCCCTGGACCTGCTCGTGGAAGTCAAGGCGTTTGCCTCCAAGGGCGAAGCCCGCCGCATGGTCCAGAACGGCGGCGTGAAGATTGCGGGTGAAAAACTCGCTGACCCGCAGGCGACATTTGAAATCAAGGGCTCTGACCAGCTGGTAATCCAGGTGGGCAAGCGCAAGTTCTTCAAGGTGAACTTCTAGGAGGTCCTATGCCTCAGGAAACGTTGATACTCGGCCTTAACCCCGCTTGGCAGCGACTGTTCTTTCTGGACAAGTTTACGCTGGGCGAAGTCCACCGCATTGCGAAGGTGGAAGAGTATGCCTCGGGCAAGGGCATCAACTGCGGCCGTGTGCTGCGGCATTTGGGCGGGACTCCCGTGCTGATGCATTTCCTTGGGGCGGATAACGGCTCCCGTATCTTCGATGAACTGTCTGCGGACGGAATTAAGCAGGCTCCCGTGTGGATTCACGAACCGACGAGAATCTGTACGACCATCGTGAGCGATGGGGAATCGACAGAGTTAATCGAGCCTTCGCCGAAGCTTGCCGCTGCGGAGAATGAGGACTTTATCCAGACGCTCAATAATTTTTGGCCCACCACCCAGTGCGTGGCCCTTTGCGGGTCGTTCCCGCGCTCTTTCGATGTCAGCCTCATCAATTCCTTGGACTTTACTGGGAAGCGTGTGTTTATCGATGCGATAAACAATATTGATGCCTGGCTCGAAAAGGGTGTTGAACTCCTCAAGATAAACAAGCTGGAGTACAGTGAATTGCTGGATCGCATGGGGATTCCCCAGGTCAAGTCGAGCCCGCAGTTTTGGAAGATGACTGCGATGGCGGTTCTCGAAAGGTTGCCCATCAGGAACCTTGTGATTACCGACGAAGAAGCGCCTGTTCGTGCCTTCCGTTTTGTAGAAAAGAAATTCCAGAGCTTGCAAATTCAACCGCCCGAGATTCAGGTGAAGAATAATGTCGGTGCCGGGGATTCCTTCTTTGCGGGTTGGCTCTATGCTGATGCCCAGGGAATGAGTTTTGAACAGTGCCTTGTCAAGGCGACGGCAGTGTCTGTTGCCCGTTGCGAGGTGGACCGTCCTTGGAAACTGGACCTTGCCCGCGTTGCCGAATTGGAGAGCAGTCTTGCTCCTACGTTAGAAAAGACGGGGGACTGATGCCTTCGGTGCTGGTGGTGATTCCTTCGGAAAAGGAATATTCGTTCCTTTATCCTGAATGTGAAGCCCCAAAGGTGGGAGCCCCGCAAGTTATTGATGAAAAACGCTACGATGTCGCCGTCTGCGGCGTTGGATTGCTGAATTTTTCTGTTAATTTATCTGCACTATTGGCCCGTAGTCGTTACGAGAGCGTTTATTTGCTTGGCGTCTGTGGGGCCTATCCCCAACGCGGACTCGGGGTAGGGGATGTTGTTCGCGTGCAAAGCGAAATCGTTGGCGATATGGGGGTGCAGGAGCAGGATGGCTCGTTTACTCCGTGGTCTAGCCTTAGCAAAAGTGCTCCTGTTAGGTACGGTGAAAATGGCGGGATACTCCCGGAATCCTTGCGTGACTTGCCATCTGTCTCGGGCCTGACGGTGAATTGCTGTACCGGCACATCTAAACTTGCCTTCGACCGGAGTGCCCGGTTCAATGTCGATATCGAAAGCATGGAAGGAGCGGCCCTTTTTGCCGTATGTGGCCGCTTTGGCGTTCCGGCCTTTGAATTCCGTGCAGTGAGCAATATCGCGACCGACCGCGACCCGTCCGCCTGGCGCATCCCCGAGGCCTTGGCAGCCCTCAAAAGGGAGGTACTGGATAAGCTATGAGGCTCGAGGCTCGAGCAATGAGCGATGAGTATTCGAGAGACTAGAGAATAGAGACTAGCGGCAAGTGAAAAGAATCACGCACTTCGTGCGTTAGTAACAGACGGCGAAGCCGTGATATTTCTCCCTAGCCCCTAGATTCTAACCTCTAGATTCTCTAACGGAGATTGCTTCAGGGCTTCGCCCTTCGCAATGACAACTTTTACCTCTCTCGTCTCTCGTCTATATCCCCAACCACTAACCACTTCCTACTGTCTACTTCCTACTGTCTACTTCCTACTTCCTACCACCTCAAACCTCAAAGGACCGCAGGCCCGACCTCATTCCTCTATGCACCTTTCCCTCGGCATCTCCACCTGTCCCAACGACACTTATATATATGAAGCCCTTATCGCCGGGCTAGAAAACTCCCCGTTCGAGTGGGAGGTCCACTATGCGGATGTCCAGACTTTGAACGAAATGGTCAGACAAGGGGTGCTGGACGTGGCTAAGGTGAGCGCGCAAGTTTTTCCCAAAATTGAGTGTGATTACCGTCACATGCAGTGCGGGGGAGCTATCGGGTACGGCTGTGGCCCGCTTCTGCTTTCGTCTGCTGCGGAATCGTTCGATACGGGGGCCCCGACGACGCTTCCCGGTGCAGACACGACGGCGGCTCTCCTGTTCAAGTTCTGGTACGAACGCGAAATAGGGGGGGATCCTTCGGTGCGCTACGCGTTGTTCAATGAGGTGTACCAGTCCTTGCGGGAGGGAAAGTCTGCCCAGGGGGTTGTCATTCACGAACACCGGTTTACCTGGAAACGAGACGGATTGCACCTCTTGGCCGATCTTGGCGCTTACTGGGAAGACAAGACGAATTCGCCTATTCCGCTGGGAATTTCGGTTATTCGGCGCAGTTTTTCGGCGGAAGTTGTTCGCGAGGTGGAGTCGGAAATCCGCAGAAGCATCGCTGTCGCGAGGGCGAGAAAGGATTTAGTGACCCCTTTTATCGAGCGGCTGGCACAAATTGAAGACCGAAAAGTTATCGAAGACCACATCAAAATGTTCGTGAATGACTTTTCTGAGGATGTCGGAGAAAAGGGGGCTATTGCATTAGATCGTCTTTGGCAAGTGGCCATCGGTAAAAAAGGGTGATTTTTACCCCCTTTTTTTGCGCTTTTTGTGTAATAATATATAAACGTAAAATTCATTTTACAAAATAGCGAATTTTTGCAAAAAACTTTAATTATTTTCACATACAGCATCTTTTTTCCGGGAGTTTGCTTATGAGTTTAGTCAATGATCTCGATCAGAAAATCGAAAACTTCAAACGCGAGTTCGAGAAGTTCGAACGCGGCAACAAGTCTGCTGGCACGCGTGCCCGCAAGGTCCTACAGGACATCAAGAAGACCTGTCAGGACATCCGTGTTCTGATTCAGGGAACAAAAAAGGAGGAAGCGAAGGCTGAATCTTCTGAAAATTGACTTATACCCCCTAGAAATGGCAAATGACACTTTTTTTTTACGCTAAAAAAAGGTGTTTTCATTAAAAAGTGTTTGACTATTGCCGTTTGTAAAGGTATATTCCATTCGGGTTTTGTTTACCCTGATGGGCAAAACAAGAGAATATGAAATTTTTTATGTGTACTATGATTGGAGAAACGTAGCAGTATGACCCTAAAGAAACTGGTCCTAATTACGGCCGGGGCTTTGCTTCTTTCCGGAACCGCCATGGCAAGGAATATCAACGTGCCTGGTGATTACTCAAAGATTGCAGATGCCCTTGGAAATGCGGATGCCGGGGATACCATCCTTGTCAAACGTGGAACTTACAACGAAAACATCACCTTGATCATGGGTGTTGTGCTCAAGGGCGAGGATCCGCTCACTACCATCATCGATGGTGGCCGCCGCGGTCCGACCGTCATGGGTACTTCGGGTGCTGAAATGTCTCACTTCACGGTGAAGAACGGTATCGAAGGTATCCTTTGCGAGAACGCAGCTCCCTACATCCACCACTGCTATGTGCTGGATAACAAGGCAACGGGTATTGGCGCGTTCATTTCGCTCCCTTGGCTCCGTAACAACGTGGTGTACGGCAACCGCTGGTCCGGCATCCTCGCATGGGGTGCTAAGTCGCTGGATGCGTTCATTGAACACAACGTTGTCCTGCGCAACGGCTACTCTGGCCTTGCACTGAAGGGACCGACGAACGTGGTCGCCCGCAACAACATCTTCATGGAGAACCACTACTACGGTGTGTTCGCCGACCCGGCCGCCGGCCAGACGAAGGTGGAGTACAACAACATTTACAAGAACTACTATCCGTTCAACCAGTTCATCAAGGTGAACCGCACGAACGTTTCGCTCGACCCGAAGTTCATCAACCACTCGCTGTCGAAGCCGAACTTCTACTGCCAGTCCACCTCGCCGATGCTCAAGCGCGGCAAGGGCAAGGCCGACATCGGCCTTACCGCTGCTGAAGTGGCCAAGGACGAAGAACAAGTCGAAGAGACTCGTAATCCGGATACGGATGCCGACGGCCTCTGCGATCCGTGGGTTTCCGAAGAAGGCGTCTCTGACAAGTACGCTTCCGTTTGCACCGGCCTGGATAACTGCCCGGAAGAAGCCGAAGACTTCGATGGTTACCAGGACGACGATGGCTGCCCGGATCCTGACAACGACCGCGACGGTCTTTGCGATCCGTGGGTCGAAGCCAAGGGTATGCTCTCCAACTTCGCTCACGTCTGTAAGGGTGTTGACCTCTGCCCGGAACAGGCTGAAACCCAGAACGGCTACAAGGACGAAGATGGTTGCCCGGACGAAGTTCCGCAGCCGCCTAAGAAAGTGTTCGTCCTCGAAGGTGTGAACTTTGAATCTGGCAAGGCTACCATCACTCAGGACTCTTACGTGTCCCTGATGAAGGTTGTCGATATCATGGAAACCTTTGCTGAAACGACATTCGAAATTGTCGGCCACACGGATAACGTGGGTATCAAGGAAAAGAACATGCAGCTCTCCGCTGACCGCGCCGCTGCCGTGAAGAACTTCCTTGTTGAAAAAGGTATCGATGAGAGCCGTATGACTACGAGTGGCAAGGGTGATTCCCAGCCGGTCGCTTCCAACAAAACCCCTGAAGGGCGTGCGCAGAATCGTCGTATCGAATTCATCCGCACGGACATTAAGTAAAGGAGTAGGTGATGATGCATACTAGTTTCATCAAAAAAGCAACAGTCTTTGGACTCGCTTTGGCCAGCACTTCTTTGTTCGCCGAGGCAACCTACTCTCCGCACAAGTACCAGCAGAATGACTGGTTCGCTGAATTCGGTGGTAACACTGCCATGTACGTGAACCCGGCTGGTATTTCTGAGACGGATCAGTTTGAATTGAGCTTTGGCTTCTTCAGTTCCATTAGTGGCGAAGCTAGCCAGGAATACGTCAGCTTTACCTATCCCGTTGATTACAAGCACACGTGGGGATTCTCCTTCTTCGAAAACGGTGCTTCTATCGATGGTGGTCAGTCCTATACCGAAAACGCATTCATGTTGGGTTATGCATACAACTTAATCCACTGCATCGCTTTGGGTATCGACATCTCGGTTTTGCAGATTAACCAGTTCGATGAGAACAAGCACATCTCTCTTGGCTCTGACATCGGTATCAACTGGAATCCGATGGCCAACTCCAGGTTTGGTTACCTGTTGATTGGTGTTGCCTTGCAGAACATTGTTCAGCCGGGTATCAGCACCGAGGAAGGCTCTAGTTCCTATTCGTTCGTTGCTCCGGGATTCTTCGGCAGCGATCGTGACGATGCGTACAACATTCCTTCCAACTTGAACTTCTCCTTGTTCTATCGCGGTCTCAACCGCGCTCTGGAAGCCAAGGTTGAACTTTCCTTGATCGACGTGTTCCACTCCGACAGCGAAGGTGGCGACGGTATGAACCTCGAAGAAAGCTTCACGGTGACATACTTCCTCTCTCCGCACCTCGGTGTTCGTCTCCGCTTCACCAAGGAAGGTTACCCGGTTGCGGGCGCTACGGTTAACGTCAAGGATGTCAGCATCTTCCGTTACCTCGCTCTTGACCTTGAAATGTCTCACGATGACCTCTATGCCAAGAAGAACCGTGGCTTCATCTGGGCTGTCAAGCTCACTAGCCGCTTCGGTGACACTCGCGAAGAGAAGATTGGTGAAGAACGTTATCGTCGCCTGAAGATCGAACCTGAAAACGACTACCGTGCTGCTATGCGCCTGTACTTGAACCGTCAGTTCCTCGAAGCCGCTTATGCCTTCGGTAAGGTCCAGACCAAGTACCCCGCATTCCACTTGGTTGACCAGGCTGCGTTCTACAAGGCAAAGTCCTTCGAAAACCTCCGTATGCACAAGGCTGCTAAGGCCGTGTACGAAGACGCTATCAAGCGCTATCCGCAGAGTGACCAGCGCGCCAAGTACCACTTCCAGTTGATGAACATCGACTATAAGGAAGGCAAGTACACGGAAGCTATGACCAAGTATCAGAATATCGCCCAGAAGTTCGGCGAAAGCGACGTGAAGGCTGACGCTGACTACGTTGCCGGCCAGATCAAGTTCGAACAGGGCCTCTATCAGGAAGCTGTCGACCTGCTCGCCGCCATCCTTCCGGGTAACGCCAACTACTTCTACGCCCGTTACACCATGGGTATCGCCTACAGCCGTATGGGCAAGTGGGACGAAGCCGAAAACTGCTTCCGCGATATTACGGAACAGCCGGTTTCCAACCAGTCCGAACGCGACCTGCAGGATGCCGCTAAGGTGAAGCTCGGTCACATCTACTTCTCTGGTGAGAAGCCGGACATTGCTCAGGCCGCTCAGATGTACGGTCAGGTGCAGCCTGGTTCCCCGGTGTATGACGAAGCTATGCTCGGTATTGCATGGTCCTTCCTCAAGGTTAACAAGCCGAACGAAGCCATGAAGCCGGCCCAGTGGATTATCAGCAACCTTCCGGAATCCTTCCTGGTTTCCGAAGCCTACCTGGTGATTGGTTACTGCCATTTCATGAAGAAGGATTACAACAATGCTGCTAAGGCCCTTGAACAGGCTGAAAAGCGTACCGAACAGCCGGTTGTGACTGTCGCTGCCCGCGATAGCGCCCGCCAGGCTTACGATGCGATGCAGGATGAATTTGACTCCGTGCAGGTCAAGGCTTTGGATCTTGCCCGTCAGCTCCCCACTCCGCGTGTGGAGAAGAAGCGCGAAGCTCTGCGTCCGTCCTTCGACAAGGCAAACAAGACAATTGAAGATTACGCTGCATTTACCCAGAAGTCCATTCAGAGTGACCGCTTCGAATCCAACCGTAAGCGTATCTTGGACGACGCGGGCTTCACCTTGGCTACTGTGAAGACCAAGATGAGCCAGGGCAGCGCTTCCTCTGAAGCTGCTCAGGAACTCGAATCGTTGGAAGACGATCTTGACGTGGGCGGTGATGATATGGGTGGTTCGTCGGATGCTGGTAGCAGCAGCGAAGCTCCTGCACCTGCTGGTGGCGACGAAAGCGCTGGCGGTTCTTCTGATGAACTCGGCGATGACCTCGGAGACGACTTCTAGTCTTCGGGGTTTTCCCCTTTTTAAAGAAATAATAGGTGGATAGATAACAATGAAAAAACTCTTGCTTGTGAGCGCATTGATTTGTGCTCTAGTCGGAAATGCGTTTGCTGCATCCGACCCCTGTAAAGACAAAGTCGCCGAAGCCAAGAAGTTGGCGGCAAAGTGCAAATCCTACAAGAAGGGCAGCTCTGAATTCAAGAAGTGCGCAAGCTCTTACAAGGTCCTCAAGAACCAGGCCGACCAGGCTTGCCGTTCCGGTGGCCTCGACGAAAAGGGCATGCGTCAGGCTATTGCCCAGTGGGAAAAGCAGGTGAACAACTGTAAGGGTAAGCAGAACAAGCGTTGCGCTTCTGCACTCCAGCAGTTAGGTCACTACCAGTTCCAGTTGGAAGAGAAACTCTTCCTCGATGCTCAGGGCCAGTACGAAGAAGATGTGGCCTGGTGCGCTGACCGTGATAACAAGCCGGCCAAGTGCGCGAACATCGACCAGCTCCCGAAGGCAGAGCACTCCAAGTCTCTCGGCTACTTCCTCGAATACATCGACAAGTACCCGAAGGAAGACAAGACGCCGGTCGTGATGTACCAGGCGGCTGCCGTGCTCGAAGCTAGCGGCGAAGACGACAAGGCTTACCGCCTCCGTGAACGTCTCGTCAAGGGCTTCCCGGAAAACGGTCTCGTGCCGAAGGCCTGGCTCCGTATGGCTGAATACCACTTCATGAACCGCAAGTTCCGCGACGCTATCAACGCCTATAAGAAGGTGACTGGCTTCGAGAACCTCACGGGTAAGGAAGCTGCCTTGGCCATGTACCACTTGGCTGAATCTTACTATAACATTGCCGAATACGAAACGGCTGCTATCAAGTACTACGATTACATCATCGGTGCCGACAAGGGCAAATATCCGAACGACTTGCGCGCAGAAGCTATGGACTTCATGGCTGCCTCCTTCTCTGACTTGGAAGGTGGTGGTGTCCAGGAAGCTGAAGCTTTCTTGAAGGACAAGAAGGTTGCTTTCAAGGACTCTGTGTACTACCGTATCGGTATGAAGAACAAGGACCATGACCGTAACGAAGAAGCTGTCCAGTCCTTCAAGCGCTTGATGCAGATCAACCCGGACTACATCGACGCTCCGCTCGCCGATATCGCCATGGTTGAAATCTTCATCGTGCAGCAGAAGTTCGACGAAGCCCAGCAGCATCGTTATGTTGTTGTGAAGCGTTATGACCGCAACTCTTCTTGGTACAAGAAGAACCAGAAGTATCCTGAATCTGTGAAGAATGCTGAACGTGCAATCCGTTCCGCTATGCTTGACATCCCGCAGTTCCACCATGCGCGTGCTGCCAAGCTCACTAAGGAAGGTGACCTGGAAGCCGGTAAGAAGCAGTATGCCGAAGCCATCAAGGCTTACGAAGCATTCCTGAAGCGTTACGCCAAGGAACCGACCTGGGACGAATACAAGGTGCACATCAACTTGGCCCTCGTCTACCAGGAAATGGGTCAGTTTGCTAACGCCGCCAAGATGTTCAACTGGATTGTCGATACCGATACTACCCGCTACGGCCGTCGCCCGATGGGCTCCGAAGCTCTCCTGAAGAAGGAAGAAGCTGGTTACAACGCCGTGCTCATGATGGATCAGTCTCGTGAAAACGCCAAGAAGAACAAGTATGGCGACGATGCTGTCAAGGCTTACAAGTCCGAAGAAACCAAGGCTTACTTTGCTCAGGTTGACAAGTACATGAAGAAGTTTGGCAACAACAAGGAAGCTGCCGAACTTGCTTACAACGCTGCTATCGTCCACTATGACGCCAAGCAGTACAAGACTGCTGTGACGGTGCTCCGTGAACTTCGCCAGAAGTATCCGAACCACCAGTACATCTTGCTCATTAGCCGTATGCTTGCTCAGTCCTTGCTGGAATCCAACCAGCTCGACGAATCCTTGAAGGAATTCGAATGGCTCTACAAGCAGTATCACGATGTCAAGGCCACCAGGAACGACTCCATGGCCAAGGAAATCGAAAAGGCTATCGCAGCTGTGCTCTTCCAGATGGCTGAACAGTCCGTGAAGAACGGCCAGTACGAAAAGGGTGCTCAGGCTTACTTGGCCCTCGTGAAGCGCTACCCGCTGGTCTCCTTCTCCGACAAGGCCGTGTTCGAAGCCGGTGCTGCTTACGAAAATGCCAAGCAGTACACCAAGGCTGCCGAGACCTTCATGATCTTGCCCAAGCAGTACTCTAGCTCTCCGTTGACCATCAAGGGCGTGCTCCGTGCCGCATCCGCTTACAAGAAGGACAACAAGCCGCGTGAAGCTGCTACGACGTTCCTCTTCATCACGAACCAGTTCCCGCAGGATTCCATGGCCTTCCAGGCAATCGGTTTTGCCGCCCAGACCTACGACTCCATCCCGGATAAGAAGCAGGCCGCTATCACCTTCGAACTCGCTTACAAGCGTTATCCGAAGAACGAAAAGACTCCGGCATTCCTCTATAGCGCATGCTTGAGCTATGACGAAGCCAAGATGACCGACGAAGCTATCCGCTGCTCCAAGGACCTCGTTCGCGACTACCCGAAGAGCACCTATGCTCTTGACGCTGCGTTCAGCATTCCGCTGGCCTACGCCAACGCCAAGAAGTGGGACGAAGCTGCTAAGGAATACCACAACTTCATCAGGATGTACACCGAAGACAAGGAAAAGCTGATTGCTGCCTACATCGGTGCCGCCCGTGCCTACATGGAACTCAAGGAAGAAGACAAGGCTGTCGAAGACTACCGCAAGACGCTGGAAGCCTACGACAAGTACGGTTTGCAGATCAAGAACGCCGACCCGGGCATTCCGGCCGAAGCGGCATTCTACCTCGGCGAACATGAATTCCGCAAGATGGAACCGTATGTGCTGAAGGGTAAGGAAAAGGACAAGGCCAAGACCATCAAGACCTTGGTTGAAATCCTCCAGAAGGCCATGGGCCACTACTCCAAGTCTGCAGCCTACGCTTCTGAAAAGTGGACCTTCCGTGCCACCAACAAGATGGGTATGCTCTTCGTGACGATGGCCGCCAAGATCCGCGAACAGGAACTGAACGGCAAGAAGGAAGAAGAACGTTTTGCTGAACGTATCACTGTTGTGCAGCAGCTCCCGAGCTACTACGAACAGGCTCGTCCGATCTTCCAGAAGAACATCGACCTTGCTCGTGACCAGGGCTTCTACAACCAAGACGTGATCGAGGCTGAAGAAGGTTATATCGAAATGTACTACCAGGGCTGCGCCGTGTTCGTCGAAGTCGCTGATGCATTCGCTAACTCTCCGCTGCCTGACTCTGCCGCTATCGTGAAGGAATACGTGGAATACGAAGGTGCTGTCAAGGAAGACGCTATCGAAATGGCTCACGAAGACCTTGAAGCCTACCGCGAAGCCCTGAACGAAAAGTCTGAAGGTGCCAAGCAGCTTGCTATCCCGCAGTGCGCTACGGGTATCAAGGCCTCTGCTCACTATGGTATCGATAACCAGTGGACCGCTAAGTTGTTCGAAACCTTGAAGTCTCTCGACGAGACCAACGAGGCTAACAACACCAAGATCGAGAAGTTCGACCCGTCTACGCTGTTCAGCGACCCGTCTTACTTCAAGACCAAGGCTCGTCTGGAACAGATTGCCAAGTCCGAAGTCATGACTCCGGAAGAGCAGCTCAACACCTACCGCGACATCATCAAGGATGCCAAGGCTGAGAACGAAAAGCTGAAGGCCGAACTCGCTAGCTTGAAGAAGCAGCTTGCTCCGGCTCCGGCTCCCGCAACCTCTCCGGCTGGATACTAGCGGTAAAAACAATTTTACGGGGAACCTTGTTCATAGGGTTCCCCCTTTATTTGAGGCGAAAATGGCGTTTTTTTATGGGTAAACAAAGTTTTACCCCTAGAACGCCCCTTTATTCCTCAAAAAAAATTAATTATGAACGCAGGATTTCAAAATTAACAAACAACACACTCAATAAAGGAGTACTAAACAATGTCTAAAATGCTTGAATCTTTCAGCCCTGATGCAGATGGTTTCCAGTTCATGTGGATCATCTTGATCGTTTTCATGATCGGTCTTGGTTTCTCTATTGAACGTATCGTTTACATTATGCTCAAGAGCTCTAGCGGCCGTGCCCGCTTCCTCGCTGATTTCGGCAAGCTCATCTCTTCTCAGCAGTTTGACCAGGCTCTGAGCCTCGCCAACGCTACCAACCTCCCGATTGCCCGCGTTATGGCCGCCATCGTTGGTGCCAAGAACCAGGGCCGCGACGGCATGCAGGCCGCTTGCGACGCCGTGTTCCTGACCGAAGCTCCGCGTCTCACTCGTTACGTCTCCATCATCTCCGTTATGGCTTCTATCTCCACGTTGCTCGGACTTATGGGTACGATTTACGGTCTGATCTTCACATTCGACGCTGTTGCTAACAAGCCGGCTGCTGAACGTCCGAAGGCTCTTGCTGACGGTATCGCTATCGCTATGGGTACTACGCTCCTCGGACTTCTCTCCGCCGTGCCTCTCCTGGTGATCGTCGGTATCCTCAACATGAACTCTGAACGTTTGATTCAGGAAATGGAAGAAAAGGGCCTCAAGATTATCAACTCCCTGTCGTAATAGTCGATTAGAGTAGAACTATTTAACTGGAGTTTATAAACTATGGCAAAAGAAATCAAGAAGCCGAAAAAGCCAGAAGAACCGGACCTGTTGCCGGCGATGGGCTTGTTCACGATTCTGATTCCTATGCTGCTGTCCATGACGGCGTTCCAGAAGCTCGCCATCGTCGAAGTCAACCTGCCTGAGCGCAGCAACATGATTATGGACGATACGCCTCCCGAACCCGACCAGCAGGCATTGAATCTGTCGTTGGCTGTTACCACCGATTACTTGGTAATCGGCGCACGTGGCGGTTTCCAGCCGAACGTGTACTTCAAGGAAATGTGGACTTTCCGTTGTAAGTCCGATGCTAAGCTCATTACCTACGCTCCGGAAGACGTGAAGTCCGTCGTTGAAGGCGGTCACGGCCCGAAGTGCCAGGACGGTTCTGAAATGGA
Source organism: uncultured Fibrobacter sp. (assembly GCF_947305105.1). Lineage (NCBI taxonomy): Bacteria > Pseudomonadati > Fibrobacterota > Fibrobacteria > Fibrobacterales > Fibrobacteraceae > Fibrobacter > uncultured Fibrobacter sp. The sequence goes on from NZ_CAMZCS010000002.1 coordinate 41,268, forward strand.
TGTCGAAAAGTATATCTACGACATCGAAACTATCGAACTGTGGGCTATCCAAAAAGAATCCGAAGAAGATCCGGGTCGCGTGATTTGGGGCATGTATTCGTCTCAGGGCGAAGGCAGGCCGGATAGCGTTTACCTCGACGGTGCAAACAACTTCCTCGCCCTTCCTGGCGAAGGCCCGCTCGGCTTGCAGAAGCCGGCTGCTCTGAAGTTGCCGAGTGCCGGTACTCGCGTAAGCACGCTTTCCGAGAACTCTGAACGCGCTCTGAAGCCCGATGCCGCCGCAAGCAACATCATTTATGCGCTCTCCGCATACGATGTGATTGCGAAGGATCTGATTGCTATCCATACGCAGTTCATCGACCTGGAAGACGTCGACAACATCATCATCGTGGCAAACGACGATACGCAGTTCGACAAGATCATCCAGCTCATGGACCGTGCTAAGGAAGCCGGTTTCACCAAGATCAACCTTGCGAAACTGGGAGGCTAATACATGAGAAAAACTCGTAAATATAGCGAAGATGTCCCGTTCTCATTGACATCCATGATGGACATGATGACCATCATCCTGGTGTTCATGATTAAGAACATCGATGCTGAAGGTCAGTTGGTGACCCAGGCCGAAAACCTGGTTCTGCCGAACTCTACCTCCAAGGTGCAGCCCAAGGAAGTGTCCCTGACGGTCGTGGTCGATAACGGCTTCGTGGTGGTTGACAACGAGAAGATCGTTCCCACTGCAGACGTGCTCGCCCAGGATTCCCTCCTCGTTGAGAAGGTGAATGCCGTGCTTGAAGAACGTCGCCAGATTGAAAAGGATCATGCCTTGGCCAACAACTTGCCGGCTGATGAAGCTGGACGCATCATTGTGCAGATTGACAAGAACATCCCGTACGATGCTATGTATAAGGTGATGGCCACTTGTGGCTTCTCCGGTTACACGAACATCGCATTTGCTGTGATGATGAAGAACGGCGGGGAGGAATAATTATGGCTAAGAATGTTCCTATGGATCCGTTAGTCGCGTCTCTTATGCCGGAATCCGACAAGAAGATGGGCGCTATCGCCGGTATCTCCTTGGTCGTCGCTTTGGCAATTTGTATGTGGGCTTCCATGTACGAAGCAGTCGTTGACGAAGTCGTGTTCGAAGAATCCGCGAACGAAGATCTTTCCGCTTCTATGTCCATCGAACAGAAGGAAGAGAAGAAGGAAGAAAAGAAGAAAGAAGAACCCAAGAAGCCTCGTAAGAAGGCCGGTGGTGGCGGTAAGCCGCGTGGTAAGGGTCAGCCGAACGCTCCGCAGACTCGCGGCGTGCTCAAGCTCCTCACTGCTCAGACCAAGAACGCCTCTGCTGCTGCTTACGACCTCATGAAGAACCAGAAGTTCACTAAGGACATCGATAAGGTTCTTAAGGACGTGGCTGGCCTCCAGACAACGGGTAAGACCGTGCTCGGTGGTCGTCGCGGTAAGGCTGATGGCGGCTTCAACGAAGGTTATGCTGAAGGTGGTTCCGGTGGTATCGGTGACGGCCTTGCTGGCCTCCTTGGCGGTGGTGGCGGTGGTATCGCTACTAAGGCTAAGGGTTCCATCAAGACTCCGTCTGAACGCGATATCGACATGGGCGCCGGCGGTGGTTCCCGTTCCGCAGCGGACATCATGAAGGTCGTCCGTCAGCGTACTCCGGGTCTCCGTCACATCTATAACAAGTTCCTGAAGAAGAAACCGGGATTCCAGGGTAAGGTTACCTTGAAGTTCACGATTGCTCCGGGTGGCGAAGTTATCAGCATCTCCATTGCTTCTTCCACCACTGGTTACGGCGAATTTGATGGCGAAATCAAGAATGCCGTCAGCCGCTGGAAGTTCAGCAAGGTGAAGTCCGGTAACACGACGGTAACCATTCCGTTCACGTTCTCCGAATAATCTTTGGAAAGCTTGAAAAAAGGGCCGAGTTTGACTCGGTCCTTTTTTTTGTAGAAAATATCCAAAAAAAAGAGCAAATTTGTTACAATCTATTGTTTTTATGGTTAAATAAAATTAACTTTATAGCAGGTTTTTCAACAGGAGTTCTCTATGAATTTCAAATCAGCTGCTGCAGTAGGCATGGCATTCGGCATTCTAGGAGTCGGTTCTGCCTTTGCGACTTTTGCCCGTATTGAATCAATGGGCAAGAATACAACGTACATCATGGATGACGTGAGTATTTTCGACAATCCTGCAAACATCAATCTCTACCCGAACTACTTGATTGGTGAATTCGGTCCTTATACGCAGGACGTGGAGCGTGGGACGAACCTCGATCCTCAGCATCCGAACTTTGGCGGTATCTTCTCGGTTTCTCTTGGTGACGAAGGTAATCCGGATCCGCGCCTTTCTATTGGTGGCTTGTTCGGGCGTACATCGCCTCTTGCCAAGTATCTGCCGACTCGCGTCATTGGTGACGCTGCCAACGACACATCCCTTGTCCCCGAAACAGTGACCAATTTCGATGGTTTCTTGGGCGGCTCGCTTTCTAACGGTGACGCTTGGGGCTTGCATGTGTACATCGCTCACCAGGACGGTGGCGACAAGGCCGAAGATGGTTCTTACCAGGTGGTCCCGAATGCGTTTGCTTCCATTGTGCAAGCGGATGCAGGTCTTAACCTCCAGTTCGGCAGCAGTATCGACTTCGAGTTCAGCTTCGGCCTCGCCCGTATCCAGTACGGCCCCGAACACAAGAATTTCTTTGACGATGGTGACTTCTCTTTCCTCGCCAACTCCCGCGCGTTCTTTAGCCTCGACGCTATTGACGGCGAACTCGTGCCGGCGTTCTCCATGAACCTCATCCAGGCTCCGGGTATTGATGACAAGCATGCTCAGGTCGGTCTCGGCATCAACGTTGCCTTGGACCGTGGCTTCTTCTGGTTGGGCGGCGACTTCATCTGGAACCAGCTGAAGGCCCACGACTGGACGTTCAATTATGCGACGGGCGAGAGCCTCTACGATTCCCAGAACGAGGAAGACCCGAACTGGGACAAGCGTAGCGACATCGGCGGCATGATCAGCTTCGGTATCGAACGCAATATCTGGTGGGATTGGTTCGTCATCCGCGTTGGCGGCCAGAAGTCCATTCTCTACACGCAGTGCGACGTAGATTCGAAGAATACCGGCAACAACGGTATCTGCCGCGACAACGGCAACTTCTTTGCCACGAACCCGCTTGCTGATGGCACGGCGGACGACCATGTCGGCTTCGGCTTCGGTATCAACATCGAAGAGAAACTGAAGATCGACGTGACCGTTGCCGAAGACCTGCTCTTCCGCAACCCGTTCCAGGGCGAAGGCCGTCTCTTCTCCAGAATTTCTGCAACTTACTCCTTCTAGTTGAAATCCTAAATACGGGAAACGCGCCTCAAAGGCGCGTTTCTTTTTTTATGGCGGTTTTTCCTGGACCAAGATTTATATTTTTTCGCCATGAAATTTTTCTTTTTTGCAATCGCATGCGCCCTGCTCCTTGGCTGTTCCGAACCCACGGAACGCATAGAGACCAAGCTTGAAGCCTTCCTCCAGGACGATCTCGAGTTCAATGTCGCGGAATATCTGCATGGGTCTGGAGATCGTGCTGCGCTGCTCGATACGCCTTACTATCGCATCAAGGATTTTCGTTTGTTCGAAGGGGCGAAGGCGGAAATCTATTCGGCATACGCCGAGGTGGATTTCTTCATGTACAAGAATATCAAGTTGCACGAGAAGCGCAAGTACCGCTACGACGCCCATTACCGCCACTGGGACCGCTATTTCAAGAAACTCTATTTTGGCGGGGATTCCTTGCAGTAGCGCTCTCAGAGCACCTCAAATAATTGTATTTTTCTTACATAGGATTATTTGGTTTTAACCCCTTAAAAAGGACCATAATTTTGTTCGGCTTATTTTCTTGTGATATAGGTATTGACCTGGGGACCGCAAATACACTCGTTCATGTGGCGGGCCAAGGTATTGTCATCAACGAACCGACCGTGATTGCCGTAGATAGCAAGAACAATCGCGTCTCGGCTATCGGTTTCGAGGCCAAGAAGATGCTTGGCCGTACTCCCGGCGAAAGCCGCGCCGTGCGCCCGATGCGCGATGGCGTGATTGCCGATTTCGAATTGGTAGAAAACCTCCTCCAGACGTTCATCAAGCGCGTGCAGAAATACCCGCTGTGGATGGTGAAACCTCGTGTGGTGGTCGGTGTTCCTTCGGGCATTACCGAGGTGGAAAAGCGTGCCGTGATTGACGCTGCACGCCAGGCCGGTGCCAAGGAAGTTCACCTGGTACACGAGCCGATGGCTGCTGCCGTGGGTATGGGAATCCCTGTGGAAGACCCTGTGGGCAACATGATTGTCGATATCGGCGGCGGTACGTCCGATATCGCGGTTATCGCGCTGAACGGCACTGTCTGCAACGCTTCTGTGCGTGTGGGCGGCGACGAGATGGACGAGGCCATTGTGCGCCACCTGCGCACCATGTACAACCTTTGCGTGGGCGAGAGCACTGCCGAACAGATCAAGATCCAGATTGGTTCTGCAAGCCCGCTCGAAGAAGAACTTTCCATGGAAGTCAAGGGACACGACTTTATCGCCGGTGTTCCGCGTACCATGACCATTACCAGCACCGAAATCCGTTCCGCACTGGAAGAGCCGGTCACGGCCATTATCGAAGCCGTCAAGCAGGCTCTCAGCATGACTCCTCCCGAACTGTCTTCCGACATTTTGGACAAGGGAATCATCATGACGGGTGGTGCGTCCCAGTTGCGTGGCTTCGACGAACGTATCCGCAAGGAAACGGGCCTGTCTGTCAACGTGATTGATGACGCCCTCGTTTGTGTGTGCAAGGGTGCCGCCCGAATTCTCGAAGATCTCGACAAGTATCGTCCCGTCCTTATTGCTTCGTCCAACTAATTTCCGTTTGGTTGGAGTCTGATGCGTAAGGCGTTCCGCTTTATTTTAGACTTGTTTACCCAAAGACATGGCATTGTTGCTTTTGTCTTTTTTATGCTGCTCGGTCTGCTTATGCGCGAGGCTCCCAACACGGTGCGCGAGAGCATCGTGGCGTCCGTGCTCGGTTCTGTGTTCTATCCGGCACAGGTAGCTCTGTCTTCGCTGAACGAATACCGTTCGGTTGTAGACGAAAACGAGCGGCTTAAAGAAGAAAATGCACGGCTCCGTCAGGAACTGTATCATGCCAGCGAGGGGCTTGAAGAACTGGCTAGACTCCATACGCTGGTCCGGTTTGATGACAAGTGGGATTTCCCTATCGTGACGGCTCGCGTTGTCGGCCATAATCCGGGAAGGTTCCTCACGACACTTGTCGTGAACAGGGGAACTTACCATGGCATTAAGGAAAACATGCCTGTGTTTTCGACGAAAGGCCTGGTGGGCAAGATTACCAAGGCGTCGTTCACGCATTCCAGAGTCCAGCTGATTTCGGACCCTAACCTTAAGTTGTCTGTAATGGAGCGCCGCACCCGTGTGGTGGGCTTCCTCGAAAGCGCCGATGGTCACAAACTTTCGGCCATGGTGCCTACGCATGCCGGAGTCAAGGAGGGCGATACGCTGATTACCTCCGGCCTGGGCGGCATATTCCCGAAGGGCATCCCGGTGGGGCTCGTGAAAGATGTGAACAGGGCGGACCTTGACGTGATGCGCAAGCTTGACGTTACGCCGTTCCAGGATATTTCCATGCTCGAGGAAGTGTTCATTATGCAGAAGGATCCGGAATGGGTCATTCAGGAGTTGCTGGATGAGTAAGTGGCTGAAGGCATTTGTGCTCTTTTTGCTGAGCTTTGTCCTGCAGACGACCGTTGCGGACTGGATCAGCATGTTCGGCGTTTCTCCGGATTTTGTCATCATTTTTGTCGTTGCCGCAGCCATCAAGCGCGGTCCGGCTTCGGGATGTTTCTGGGGCTTCTTGGCGGGCTTTACGCAGGATGTCTACGCTCCGGTGGAATGGCTCGGGGCGCATGCTATATCGATGACCTTGATTGGATTCCTTGTCGGGCAACTCGAGGAACGCTTCCTTACGCTCAATTTCCCGACCAAGGTCGGTGTGCTCGGGCTTGCCTTTTTCGTGTGCGACATGGCGTACTTCTTCTTTACTGGTCTAGAAGGGGAAGCTGTCACGAACCTGTTCTTCAAGGAAACGTTGCCGGAATGCGCATACACGCTTTTTGTCGGTGCCTTGGTGTTCTACTTGAGTATGGGGAAACCGGCAAAGCATGCTAAATGACAATCAAGATAACGAGGCGGTACAGAGCAGGAACTGGCATATCGTCGTGTTCCTGGCGGGCGTAGGCCTGCTGTTTTTGGTGCTGGCCATCAGGCTGTATTCTTTGCAGTTTACGCATTACGAGGAGAATCTCCAGCGTTCCGAGAACAACCGCTTGCGCAAGGTGGTGCTTACTGCTGAACGTGGCTACATCTACGACCGCAACGGCAATGTGCTCGTGCGCAACAGGCCTTCGTACCAGATTGCGCTCCATGCGATGAGCCTTCCCAAAAAGAAGGAAGACCGCAAGGTTATTCTCAACAAGCTCCTGCAAATCAAGGACAAGGATGGGGAACTCCTTTTTGATTCCCTTTCCCTGGATACGGCGTTTCAGCGCATCAATTGGATCAAGACGCGTCCCATCCGCATTTTGGAAGATGCGACTGCGGAACAGGTGGCCATTATCGAAGAACATTCCTCCGAACTGCCGGGAGTCATCACGCAAATTGAGTCCCGCCGCGAGTACCCCTACGGTACGCTTGCCTCGCATGTGCTCGGTTACACAAGCGAAATATCGGAAGAACAGCTCAAGTTGCCCGAATACGAAAACTATTCTCTGGGGGACCGCATTGGCCAAAAAGGCTTGGAACAGGGTTACGACCAGGAGTTCCGCGGCAAGAACGGCTTGAAACTGGTCGAGGTGAACGCGGCCGGGCGTGAGGTAGGGCAGGTGCGCGGCGTGGAAACGCAGGCCCCGATTACAGGTTTGCAGCTGATTTCGACGATTGACCTGAAATTGCAGAAGGTGGCCGAAGAGGCGATTCCCGACTCGGTGAAGGGGGCGCTTGTGGCCATCGACCCGCGAAACGGCGAAATCCTTGCCATGGTGAGTTCCCCGAGGCTCGACCCGAACATTTTCTCGTTGAAAAAGCGCGAACGCAACAAGGGCTGGGCCCAGGTGGCGCTCGATTCCATGCGTCCGCTCACGAACCGCGCCATATCCGGTACATATACGCCTGCATCGGTGTTCAAACTGGTCACGGCAGGGGCGGGCCTGGAATATGGAGTCCTTTCCGAGAGCAAGTATTACCCGAAATCATGTACGGGCGGCTACCAGTATGGTGCCCGCTACCAAAAGTGCTGGGGTGTCCACGGCAACTTGAACGTGGTCCATGCCCTGCGTCTCTCATGCGACGTGTTCTTCTACCAGGCGGGTCTCGATATCGACATGGCGCGCATCAACGAGTTCGGCCGGCGTTTCGGCTTGGGCGAGAAGCCTCTCGGTGTGGATATCCCCGGCGAGAAGGGTGGCTGGCTCCCGGATTCGGCCTCGTTCAATGCGAAGAACAAGCGCCTCGGTTGGCGCTGGGCGCGTGGCCTTATTTTGAACCTCGCTATTGGCCAGGGTGAACTCGTGACGCCGCTGCAGCAGGCTGTGCTTATTGGCTCCCTCGCAACGAACAAGGGCGTGTACCAGCCTCACTTTATGAAGGAACTGCGCGACGAAAACGGCACGCTGGTGCGCCGCTACGAGCCCAAGGTTATCCGTTCGGGCCACATGAAGCCCGAAACGCACCGCATCTTGATGAACGCGCTCGATTCTGTGGTGAACCATCCGGGCGGTACGGGCAAGCGCGGCGCTGTCCCCGGAATCCGTGTCGGTGGCAAGACCGGTTCGGGTGAATGGAAGAAGGGCGAGAAAACGCATGCCTGGTTTGCTGCCGTGGCCCCGCTCAACGACCCGCAAATTGCTGTCGCAGTGATTCTCGAGGCGGCGGGCGGTGGTGGCGCGAAGTCCGCTCCGGTGGCCCGCAAGGTGCTTATGGCATATTTCGGTATCGAGGAGGAGGAAACCAAGAAATGAGCTCGGGACGCTTCCTAGACAAGTCGCTCAAGTACGACTGGCTGTTCTTGGGCATCACGTTTGCGCTGATGACCGTCGGCGTCTGTTTGGTGTATTCCGCGACGACCGGCGAAGATATCCCCATGTACGACACCTTCTGGTTCAAGCAGATAGTCTACTTTTTCGGTGGTAGCCTCCTTGCGGCCGGCATCGTGTTCGTGAAGATTGACTGGCTCAAGAATATTGCGTTCCCTGTCTATGTCGTGTCGCTCGTATTGCTTTGCATTGTGCTTTTCTTGGCGGGCGACGTGGTGAAGGGTGCCGGGCGTTGGATCGATCTCGGCTTTTTCAAGTTGCAGCCCTCGGAATTTGCAAAAATTGCGTACCTGCTGACCATATCGTTCTGGCTTTCCAAACATCCTGTTAGTTTGTTTAAGCTCAAGACGTTTGTCGTGCCCGCCCTTTTGTTTGTCGTGCCGTTCGCTCTTGTGCTCAAACAGCCGGACTTGAGTACGGCGCTCGTGTTTATTGCGGTGACGTTGGTGGCGTTTTTCTTTGCTGGGCTTTCGCTCACGGATTTGTTCCTTGTGGTAAGCCCGGTGTTCTCGGTGCTGCTCTCGCATTCCCAGTCTATCCTTTTCCAGGTGCTGTGGGGTGCCTTCATCTGCCTCGTTGTATTTGCCGTGTTCCGTAGGCGCTTGCCTAAGGCGCTGATGGCGGCGATCCTTGTGGTGAACATCCTTTCGGGGTATGCGAGTTCCATGGCTTGGAACATGCTCGAACCGCACCAGCAAAAGCGCGTGAACACGTTCCTTGACCCCATGAGCGACCCGCTGGGTGACGGCTACCAGGTGTTGCAGTCCATCACGGCTATTGGCTCCGGTGGCGCGGTGGGCAAGGGATTCGGTAACGGTTCGCAGACGAACCTCGCCTTTTTGCCCGAAGAACATACGGACTTCATCTTCAGCGTGCTCGGCGAGCAGTTCGGCTTTTTCGGCTGTACGTTCGTGTTGTTGCTCTTTGCGCTGTTCCTCTGGCGGGCGACGAGTATTTGCAAGATGTCTTCCGACCCGTTCGTCACCCTCGTGACGATGGGGGCCTCGACAATTATCTTGTTCCATGTGGTGGTGAACATTGCCATGACGGTGGGGCTCATGCCGGTCACGGGTCTCCCGCTCCCGTTTATCTCGTACGGTGGCTCGTTCGCGCTTACCTGCATGGTTTTGGTCGGCTTCCTCGTGAACATGAGGCTCCACGGCCACCAGTAGACCAGTAGGCCGTAATCCCCTTTATTCGAGAAAAGACGCCTGTCTGCCGTTTTTTTTCGTTTGGGGTGGACAAAATCCCGCGTAAAAACGTCTATAGCCTTAGGAGGCCTTATATGGGTGTTCTTAGGACCATAGAAAATTTTGTTTTTGGTATGGATTGCCTCGGTTGCGGCAAAAGTTCGGATGCACTGGACCCGTGGCTGTGCCCGGACTGCGAGCGCCGGCTGAAGCGTGAGTCGCTCGGGATGAGTTTCCCTGCGCCCGACGTGTTCTGCCTTTACCCGATGGATTCGCTCACGCGGCGCCTTATCCATTCGCTCAAGTACAAATCGATACCTGGGATGGCTCGCTTTCTGGTGCGCCACTCGTCGGCGATGCCGGGAGGCGTAATTCACCAGACTGTGGATACGCTCCCGAGACCGTTTTTCTTTGTGCCTGTACCGCTTCATAGGGCGCGTTACAGGGAGCGGGGCTACAACCAGGCCGAGATGATTGCGAGGGCACTTGCCGAGCTGTACGGCGGCCGTGTGTGCCGCTGGCTCCGACGTAGGACGTTTCGGGTATCGCAGACCAAACTGTCGCGCTCGCAACGCGAATGGAATGTGGCAGGCGCCTTCGAAAGGGCGTTGCCTGCGCGTTTGCCGCCCCGTGGGACGGTTTTCGTGGTAGACGACGTGTTCACCACGGGGGCGACCACGTTCTCCTGTCTGAGCGCTCTTGGGCGAAATTTCCCGTTGCCTGTTAAAGTCTTTACCTTGCTTTACGATCAGCCGGTCACGGCGGCGGCCGACTATGCTGCAGACATGCAGGAATTTTACGGTGCTTAGCAATAAAAAAAGAGCCGGCGTAAACCGACTCTTTTTTAGCGGAGGAAGAGGGACTCGAACCCCCAAGCCTTACGGCGGCGGTTTTCAAGACCGCTGACTTACCAATTAGCCTATTCCTCCAGGCGAGTGTAAGGTAAAAAAGTTTATCTTCCGTGTCAACAGGTAAACCATTTTGCTGAAAAGTTTTATACTTTTAAGGTGATGGCTACGGAAGAGCACAAAAACGAAATGGACGACTCTCAGCGGATTCTTCATCTGCTTTTTGAGTATATGCCCAAGATTGCTTCGGAACGCAAGGTGGACAGTCTCCTTGTGCTCATGAACGATTTGGGGCGTTCCATCGTACGCTCTGACCGCTGTTCCCTGTGGCTTTTGGATAAGGAAAAACGCGAACTGTGGACCAAGGTCGCCCATGGTGTCGACGAACTCCGCATCCCGATGGAAGCGGGCTTTGCCGGGCATTGTATGACGACGGGTGAGTCCTTGCTTGTGGAAGATGCGTACAACGATGAGCGGTTCGACCGCCGCAGCGACGAGAAGACGCACTACCACACGAAGTCCGTGCTGGCCGTCCCCCTCAAGAATTCTGTCGGGAAGGTCATGGGGGTTTATCAGGCCATCAACAAACAGGGAGAACCGGGGTATTTCACTCCGAAGGATTTAGAAAACCTTTCGCTTATCGCCGTGTATTCCGCAAAGACTGTGGAATCCACGATGCTCAATGCCGAACTGGAAGCCACCCAGAGGGATATCATCCATATTTTGGGTGATGCGTCCGAGTACCGCAGTCAGGAGACGGGCGACCACATCCAACGTGTTGCCGAGGTTTCTTACAACCTGGCGAAGTTCATGGGCCTGCCGGAATCCTATTGCCAGAAGATTCGCCTTGCGGCGCCTCTGCACGACTTGGGCAAGATCGGCATCCCCGATGCGGTGCTCAACAAGCCGGGCCGCCTCAACACGACGGAGTTCGCTGTCATGAAGACGCATTCCGTCATTGGGCGCGAGATGCTGCGTGCTTCTAAGCGCAAATTGCTACGCTTTGCCGCCGAGATTGCCGGGACCCACCACGAACGCTGGGACGGCACGGGCTACCCCGACGGGCTGAAGGGCGAGGATATCCCGCTTTCTGGCCGTATCTGCGCTGTAGCCGACGTGCTGGACGCCTTGTCTTGCCCGCGTTGCTACAAAGAAGCTTGGCCCGAAGAGGACGTGCGCGCCGAGTTCATCAAACAGCGTGGAACGCAGTTCCAACCGGAACTGGTGGATGTCCTTCTGGATCATTGGGAACTTTTCTACTCTGGATACCGTAACAGGCGAATCTAGGCCCTAAGGGCCTTTTTTTGTGCCTGTAGATTGCTTACAAAAGCGGGGCTTTTCTAGACCAGCCGTACCATGTAAATTTTGGGTAAAAAAAAGCCTCCGTTACCGGAGGCTTTTCGTGGTCCCGGGCGGAATTGAACCGCCGACACGTGGATTTTCAGTCCACTGCTCTACCAACTGAGCTACAGAACCATTTGGGTAGACCAAATTTAGCAAAAATGTGTTCCTTGTCAAGGTGTAAAGAAGATATTACCAATGTTTTTTCATTTTTTCTTCATTTTCTACTAGATTTAGTAGTGGATGAATTGAATTGGGCTGTTTCTGCACGGCAACGTGTGGAATGGTTTCTTTATTTTATAGGTGGATATTGTGCGTTACTTTAAAATGATTCGAAATCTAATGACTGTTGGGGCTGTCGCTGGTTTCTTGCTGGCTTGCGGGAATTCTGAAAGCGAGGACGTAACACAACCTACCTCTTCCGATTCCAATTTACCGAGTAATCCGAGTAATCCGGATAATCTTCCGCCAAGGATCGATACTACCGAAGTTGTAGATCCCAAGACTGGCGAAGTGAATAAGGTCGTTGAAATCAAGGACCCAGAAGTCCATTTGACCATTGAAGATATCACTGAACAGGGTGATACTATTTGGAAAACAAAAATCGTGTACGTTCCTAGGGATACGGTCGTTCACTGGGTGGGTAAGTCCGCATTGCGTATAACCGAAGTTGTTTCGGTTAACCTGGACTGGCTTGACGAAGACGGCGATGATCCCGCATGGGTTGAAATCTATAATGCCGGCGATGAAGTCGCGGACCTGAACGGTTATTACCTTGTTGAAAGTTACGACAAAACCCGCAAGTGGGCTTTCAGTAACGAGGTTATCCGTCCTAAGTCATTCCGCAATGTGTTCATCTCCAAAAAGAACATTCCGAAGGCATCCGAAGCCAAGGATGTCGGTGACCGTCATTATCGTACGCACACCAACTGGAAGCTTGACAAGAATGGTGGCTCCATCTACTTGATCGACAAGTATTACCAGGTTCGCGATACAGTCCAGTTCCCGGTGCTTGAACCGGGCATGAGCTGGGGCCGTATCGATGGCGGTCTCTGGAGATACATGAGCAAGCCCACTCCCGAAGCCCCGAACACGGAAGCCGAAGCTTATCAGGGTGTCGTTCCCAAGTTTGATTTTGGCTCTGCGAAGGCCGGCTTCTACAACTCCACGGTTACTTTGAAGAAACCGAAAGTTTCCGATGGTACCAAGATTCGTTGCACCAAGAACGGTTCCCTTCCCACCAAGGATTCCGAAGAATTTAACAGCGACATGGTCATCGACCATAGCATGGTGCTGCGCTGCGCCGCTTACAAGGAAGGTTACTTGACGAAGGAAATCGTCACCAACACGTACTTCATCAACGAACAGGTCAAGATGCCGGTGGTCGCTGTGACTGTGGACTCCGCCTTCTTCAGGGAGAATTACGTCAAGTGCGAAGCTTCTGATCCTGATGAATGTCCGAGAGGCATGTATGCCGACGTGGAACGTCCGGTCCATGTGGAATATTTCGAGAAGGGCAGCGATTCTAAGGAAAAAACTTGGGAAATCGATGCTGGCATTTCGCTCATGGGTAACTGGAGCCGTGTCAAGGACAAGAAGTCTGTTGCCATTGTGATGCGTGAAAAGTACCAGAATGGGCGCATCAACTACCCGCTGTTCCCGACGAACCCGAATGTCACCAAGTACAAGGCTTTCAACCTCCGCAACAATGGTAACCGCTTCGTGAGCGACTACATTGAAGATGCTATGGGTGGGGAAATCTTGAACGGCAGCGGTGTGGATTATCAGCATAGCCGTCAGGTGGTCGTGTTCTATAACGGCCGTTACTACGGCATCCACGACATGCGTGAACGCTTCAACGAGAGCTATGTCGAATCTAACTACGGCATTGACAGCAAGACGGTTGACATGGTCAAGCACCTGAACGACAGCTTGCATGCCAATGGCGGCACTACGGATGCTTACGCACAGATGCTCCAGTTCATCGGTACGAACGATTTCTCTGGTGAAAATAACGCCAAATACGAAGAAGCGAAGAAATTGATTGATGTGGGTAACTTCGCCGACTACATGGCTGCCGAAATCTACATCCACAACGGTGACTGGCCGAACAACAACGTTCGCGCTTGGCGCAGTCCGGAACAGCCCTGGAAGTTCATGGTCTATGACTTGGACCATGGCTTTGGCTGGCAGTGGGGTGTTGAAGACCCGAATAGCGAAAAGTTCAATGACGGGACTAACATGTTTACCTGGATCAAGCAGGGTGGCGGTAAGCACCTCTGTAAGGAAACCGGCTGCTTTGCCAACCTGTACATCCAGCTTATCAAGAACCCCGATTTCAAGCGCCTGTTCATCAACCGCAGCTGCGCTATGTGGAAAGGCTACTTGAATGGTAATAATGTGAGCAAGGTCGTCGACCAGATGGTCGCTACCATTCCGTCGTCCGAAAAGGATAGGGACCTTGAAAAATTCAAGCAGAATGAAATGTACTATCCAGGCGGATTCGACTGGAAGGGTGATCGTCTCAAGGAATGGGCAAGATCTCGCGATGGTGAAGTTGTCAGCCTCTACAAGGGCGAATTCTTCAAGGATGATGGAGATGCCAAACTTGTGTCGGTCAAGATTAAAGCCGATGGTGATGGCTCTGTGCTCATGGAAGGCATGAATCTGCCGGGAACGAGCTCGCCTACGAACTATTCTGGCGAATTCTTCAATGGAATGCAGATGGAACTGACCGCCGTGCCAACGAATGGTGCCGTGTTCAAGAGCTGGTCGGGCTGCGAAGCCGTAGAAGGCAAGCCGGAAACCTGCCGTGCAACGATTACGGATGGTTTGACGATTACAGCTAGCTTCAAGTAAGATTGTTTTTTAGCAAAATTTTTCGCGCGGGCTTTTAAGTCCGCGCTTTTGTTTTTTGTGCGTGGCTTGCGCTAGGTATATTTCTAAATTTGTGGCATGAAGAGCCCTGTGCGCAAAATGTTCGACGAAATTGCAAACCGCTATGATTTCTTGAATCATGCGTTGAGCGGCTGCCAGGATATTCTTTGGCGCAGGAACTGCTGCCGCGAGCTGAAACGCATAAAACCGGGCAAGCGTTTGCTCGACCTTTGTGGTGGGACGGGTGACTTCGCGGCGACTTACGAGAAATTCAACGGTGTACAGGATGTCGCCATTCTGGGTGATTTTTCGTACGGCATGCTGAAGGGGGCCGCGGGCAAGAAAACGTCGGCTGTACCTGTGCAACTCGATGCAATGAAGATGCCTTTTGCCGACGGTTCGTTTGATGTAATTTTGAACGGATTTGGAATGCGTAATCTCCCTAATGCAGAAGGCGGCTTGCGGGAATCCGCTCGCGTCCTTTCGGATGGCGGTTATTTGCAGGTGCTTGAATTTTTTTCGCCACGGAATGTGTTCAACAAGTTTTTCTACAAGAGGCTTGCGCCCTTGTTCATCCCGGTGCTCGGTGCGTTCTTTAGCAAGCGGGATGCGTATGAATATTTGGTGAATTCGATTATCCGTTTTTTGCCTGTGGCGGACTTTGTTGCCTTGGCAGAGAAGAACGGCTTTGAGCTCGTGCATGTGAAACCCTGCTTTTTCGGGGTGGCGTACCGCGTGCTTTTACGCCGGAAGTCTGTGCCGGCGGGAGGTGAAGCGTGAACCGCTATATTCTTGGGGTGACTGGCGCTAGCGGGGCCATTTACGCCACGCGCACGGCGATGCACTTGAAACGCCTCGGGCATGATGTGTCGCTGATTGTGACGGCGCCGGGCCGCGAAGTCGTGGAATACGAAGGGCAAAAGGCGCTTTTTGATTATGTCGATAGCGTGTTCAATGTGGACGATTTTTTTGCGGAATGTGCGAGCGGTTCTGCCGACTATGCGGGCATGGCCGTGGTGCCGTGTTCCATGGGAACGCTCGGGCGCATTGCTGCGGGAACTTCGGACAATTTGCTGGTGCGCAGCGCGGACGTGTGCCTCAAGGAGCGCCGCCCGTTGGTAATTGTACCCCGCGAGATGCCGTACAACTTGATTCACCTCGAAAATATGGAACGGGTGACTCGCGCCGGTGCCGTGGTGATTCCTGCTTCGCCGCAGTTCTACAGCAAGCCAGCCTCCATCGAAGACCTTGTGGATACCGTTGTCGCAAAAGTCCTCAAGCACTTGGGTGCGGGTTCTGCTGCGGACTGTGCCGAAATCGTCAAACCGTGGGGAACCCCCTAACCCCAAATCCCTAACCACTAACCACCAACCACTAACCACTTTTCTTCATGCTCCACAAAATCCTCGAATTCGGCCATCTCGTTCGCTTCAGCCACTCGCTGTTCGCGATGCCTTTTGCCCTCGGTTCCATGTGGGTGGCGGCAAACGGTTTCCGTGGTATGACTGCTGCCGAGACTGCGCGGATTGTCTTGCTCATCGTGGGCTGCATGGTGACTGCCCGCAACAGCGCGATGAGTTTCAACCGCATTGCCGATGCCGATATCGATGCGAAGAACCCGCGCACTGCAAAACGCCATTTGCCGGATGGGCGCCTGAGCAAGGCTTCGGTCATCGCGTTCCTCGCCGTCAACGGATTGCTGTTCGTGTTGTTCGCCTTTTTGCTGCAGCCCATCGCGGGCGCGCTCGCGCTTCCGGTGTGGCTTTTGCTGCTCTCGTATTCGTACTGGAAGCGCTTCTCGTGGCTTTGCCACTGGTTCCTCGGCTTCGCCATCGGAATGAGCCCGCTCGGCGCCTGGATTGCCATTCGCGGCGAGTTTGCCGTGTTCCCGATATTCCTGCTTGTGATTCTCATGCTCTGGATGGGCGGTTTCGACATTATCTATGCGACGCAGGACGAAGAAATCGACCGTGCGATGGGGCTACATTCGGTGCCCGCCCGCTTTGGCCGCAAGCGTGCCTTGCAGATTGCTTTCTGGAGCCACATCGCCATGCTCGCTCTATGTGGAGCGTTCGGCTTTGTCTGGAACATGGGATTGCCTTGGTGGATTGTGTCGGGCCTCATGGCCGCAGCAGTTCTTTATATTCATTTATTCAGAAAATCCGATGACCTGGATGCCATGAATCGCGACTTTTTCTTGGCGAACGTCGCCATCAGCGTGCTCGTGATGGCAGGGCTCATCGTGTGGATTTGCATGGGAGGCGACGTCAATGCCCTTTATTAAAAAGCCCTTTACTACCGAAGACAAAATCAAGATGTTTGAACGCATGGGCTCCACTGCCGCCGTCATCGCGCTCGTACTTGTTGTCCTCATCGAGACTGGCCTTGCCGGCGAGAACAGGGAAGCCGCCGATACGGCCCTCACGGCGATGATTGTAGTACTTGCCGTCTCGCTTGTCGGCAGTATGTTCTTCAAACGTAAAAAATAGTCCCTAAATTTCCAAATCCGCGCTGTAGACGGTTTCGATTGTCCCGTCGTCACATTCAAATTTGAGGCTGCCGTCTTCTTGCATGTCGAGGATTTTGCCGTGTTTGCGGATGGGTTGCCCGCTCATGTCCAACTCGATAATCGTGCCCGGCGCCCCGATGAACTTGTCCATCTTGCGCCAAGCGTTAACCCACGGGGTAATGCCGAATGCCGTGAACTGCTTCACTGCGCGTTCCAGGCTCCCGATAAGGGCCTTGAGCAGTTTTTCGCGGTCGACTTCGAATCCGAGAATCGCCTTGAGCGTCGTGATTTCGCGGTTGAGTTCTGCGTAGTCTTCCGGGTCGCTGTTCACGTTGATGCCGACGCCCATGGAAAGAGCGGGGACGGTCCTGCCGTGCGAGTTGTTGACCGTGCTGGCCGGGATATAGACTATTTCGGAGAGGATCCCGCAGAACTTGCTTTTGCCGTAAAGGATGTCGTTAGGCCACTTGACGGTAATCTTTGTGCCGTCGCTTGCGGGCTGTTCCTGCATTCCGGTGAATACCTCGGCGAACGTGAGTGCTGCGACTTGGGTAATCTGCGCAAAGCGCTTCGGGGGAATGCCTTCGAGCGGAATGAGGATGTTGAAGTAGAGGTTCTTGCCGACAGGCGAACTCCAGGTTCTCTCGTGCCGTCCGCGCCCTGCGCTCTGCGAATTTGCGACAAAGAGGGTGCCCGGCGGAATTAGCCCTTCGCGGGCCTGTTCCTTCATGTGTGTGTGCGTGCTGCCGATTTCGTCAAAGAGTCTTGCCGGTGCGCTGTCAAAGCCGAATACCTGCCAGTCATGGAATTTGTGTGCTTCCATCTGCGGTTCCGGCTAGTCGTCGTCTTTGCGCTCGTCTTCGAGCATCTTGAGCGCCTCTTCGGGGAAGATGTTGAAGTATTCGCGCTTCTTGTCTTCAAAGAGTTGCAGTAGGCGTTCCTGTTCGAACTGCTCGCGGTCGATGTTCTGCATGAAGAACTCGTCGCGGGCGAAGTCGCGGGTGGTCATCAATTTCTTGATGTCTTCAGAAAGGTCTACTTCGTCCCACAAGATGTAGTAGGATTGCACATCCAGGCTACCGAAGATGTCAACATTCAATTTGATGGAATTGCTCTTGCTGGAATCGACGAGCTCAACTCTAGTCTCGCGTTTCTCGGGGCGGAAAACATCTACATCGTTGACTTTCTTGTTCAGGTCTTGGGCGGCAGCAGGGAATGCAAGGAATGCGCAAAATGCAAAAACGCCAAAAATGCACCGGCTTGTTCTCCGGTGCTCAAAATGCTTATGGTAACCCCAGCGTCTCATACATGTATAATATAATTTTTACAAGAGCATGGTAGTAGAATATTTTTTTGTATTTCGCATAAATTTCGAAATCTGTGAGTAAAAATACGGGATTTTGAAGAAATTAGGGCGAAAAAGGGGGAGGGAGGCCCTTTACGGGGCGAGCGGCATCCAAGGTTTCACGGTGTCGATAGACTTGAGCAGTCCCCGCCGGTTGCGGCGGATGGCCGCGGCGGCAATCATTGCCCCGTTGTCGGTGCTGAGGCTCCTGTCGGGGATGCAGAATCGGATGCCGTGACGGTTGCAGTAGTCTTGCAGGCGTGTGCGCAGCCATGCGTTCGCGCTCACGCCGCCTCCGACGACGAGCGTCTTCATTTTGGTCAACTTGAGGGCCGTGATAGTCTTTTCCACGAGGCTGTCGACGATGGCGTCTTCAAGCGAAGCGCAGATGTCGCCGAGGTGGACCTTGATAAAGTCGGGCTCGTGAGTTTCCGTGTAGCGGAGCACAGCCGTCTTGAGACCGCTGAACGAAAATTCGCAGTTGTTGCGGACATGCAGTGCGCGCGGAAAGTCTACGAACTTGCGGTTGTGCCCCTGGGCCAGTTTGCTGATGGTCGCTCCCGCGGGGTACTTGAGGCCGATGAGCTTGCCGCACTTGTCGAAAGCTTCGCCGGCGGCGTCGTCGCGGGTGCGGCCGATGCTTGTGTACTTGAATCCGGGTTCTTCCAGGATGAGTTCCGTGTGCCCGCCCGAGACCGTGAGCGTGAGGAAAGGCGGCTCGATATCGGGGTTGCTGAGCCAGGCGGCCGCGAGATGGCCTTCGAGGTGGTTCATGCCGTATGCCGGGATTCCTAGGTCGCGGGAAAGCCCCTTGGCGAAGCTTGCGCCGACGAGTAGCGGTCCCATGAGCCCGGGGCCCGTGGTGTAGGCGATTGCGTCGATATCCTTGAGCGAAATTCCCGCCTCTTTGACGGCGGCTTCGGCAATGGGCGCAATCTTTTGCAGATGGGCCCTTGCCGCAATTTCGGGGACAACGCCTCCGTAAAGCGCATGCTCGTCGATTTGGCTATAGAGCGGGTTCGAAAGCACCTGGAGAGGTTCATCTTGCAGTACGGCGCAGGCGGTCTCGTCGCAGCTGGATTCAATTCCGAGCCAGAGCACTATTTGCCCTCCTCTTCGAGGTCGTCCATCGTGAATACGGTGGGCTTCGATGGCTGCGTGGAATCGGATTCCGTTCCGGTGGTGGGTTGCAGGATCTTCCTCTGCAGGCGCACTTTGTCGGGCTTGATCTGGATGCCCTTGATGCTCATGTCGGTGTTGATGCTCTTGTCGAGTATGAGCCTTACGGTGGGTGGTAGGCTATCCACGTCTTCGATGGTGAACCGGTTAATTTCGACGAACAGGTCAAGCGCTTCGGCCTTGAGCGTGTCCAGAATTTTTTCGCCGCCGGTGATTTCCACCTCGACGGTGCTTGGCACGAGGCTCACCTCGTTCTTGTCGTAACGGCCAATCAGGTGGACAGGAATGCTTTTGAATACTTTGTTTGTAACCTTTTGGACGTCGATAGAAATCTCGATTGCAGAATCGTTCGGTGCAACGTAAGCGGGTAACTGGTCAAAGCGGAGTGGCACCGTGTACCGGCCGGGTGCCTTGACGGAATCGTAGCGGATGGAATCGGTGGGCACTTCGAAGATGCGCATGAGTGCGTTGCGTGCACCGGACACGTTGAGGCCTTCGGGGTTGAGCACCGGGTCGCTGGTGATGATATAACCGCTGGCGGGCCGGAAAGTCACGTTCGACTTGATGGGAACGTTACGGACGATGCGCGTGTCGATGTCGAGGTCAATAAAGCTGAGCCTTTCGTCGGAGTCCACGTAATGGATGTTCGGAAAGTTCGGGGAGGAGTAGTTCTTGGAACCAATGTGTACGCGGTGGCTGCCGAGTTCGATATCGTGCAGGTCGACGACAATGCTTGCGGCCTTTGTTTCCTGGGCGCGCATACGGATGAGGTCGAACGGCCTGCCTTCTACGGTGATAGGCATGCTCTGCGGCGGCCTCGAGGCGATGGCGAGCGTTTCTGGGAGCTTGGAGAGGATGATGGGGGCTTCTATCTCGAGCTGGAAATTTTTCAGCGAGATGACATAGAACCAGAGGGCAATCCCGAAGAGGAAGGCTGTAATCTTTAATGCGATGTGTTTCATGTTCGCCCCTAAATGACTCCTTTAAATTTAGTTATTATTCGCTTTGTGTTAGGTCAATTAGGTTATTTAGTATCGGAATCCTTCAGGGGATGGAAGCAGCACCGCACGGTTATCTTGCCCTCCCTTGTGACGATATTCCTCTGCTCGCTGTTGCTGGCGGCGTCTTCGCTGTTCCTTGGGGGCGCGATGCGCGTCATCGACACCGAAAAGTCGCTTTACGCTATCGAGGCGTTTTTGCCGGGGCCCATTCCGGACGATTCCGTGGCGGCAGTGCGTTCGCGGCTTATGCACATGAAGCACGTGGACAGCGTCGAGTACGTGAGCGCCGACAGTGCCTTGGCCGACTTCCGGAGGCATTTCTCGGGAGACATGCTCGACCTGGTGGACGACAATCCCATCCCGCCGTTTTTCCGCATCAAGCTAGACGACAGGAGCAAGACTCCGATTGACCTCATCGAGGTGCGCAAGTCCATTGCGAGAGACGGAGTGTTCGAGGAGGTGCAGGCCCCCGTGGACTGGGTAAACCGTATCGCCGAATGGAAGTTCAAGATGGTGTTCTGGCCCGTGACGATATGCGTCCTTTTGCTTGTGACGCTTTCGCTCATCATTTGTAATTCGGTGCGACTTTCCCTGCTTTCGCGCAAGTTGCTTGTCGAGAACATGAAGTATGCGGGTGGCAGTACGTTCTTTATCCAGTTCCCCTTTGTGCTGGAAGGCCTTGCACAGGGCTTGTTCGGGAGTGTTTCGGCGGTGATTGTCCTTTGGATGGTCGTGGATGCCTTCACGGAATCGTTCCCGATTGTCGGTAGCTATGTCGACGGGTTTGGCGGGATTTTGTTCCTCGTCGTACTTGCGGTATCTTCCCTCTCGACCTATTTCAGCTTCCACACGGTTCGCGGGTTCCTCAAGATTAAACGCAACGAGCAGGAATAGAAACCCATGCGCCTGTTCACGATTCTTCTGTGCTTGTTGGTCTGTTTTCCGCTTGCTGCACCCAAGAAGACCGATGCGCAAATCAAGGAGCAGAAGCAGGCTCTCAAGAAACTCGAAGGAGACCTCGCCAAAAAACGCCAGGAACTGGCGATGCTTGAAAGCGAGGAGAAGGGCGTCCTCAACACGATTTCGCTTTTGGACCAGAACCTCAACCAGACCCGTACCTACATTGCCGAACTGGCGAAGAGCGAGGCCATGGTGCAGGGTGCCGTGGTGCGGCTTGCCGCCGATATCGATTCGCTTGACCGCAAAATTGTCGAACGCAAGGAGGCCATGAGGCGCAGAATCCGCAGCCTCTACGTGAATGGCCGGCAGAGCGAAGCCCTTGTTTTGTATAACCTCCTTTCGCAGAAAGGTAACCCTGACCGCCAGGTGTACTGGGTGCACCACATCCTCAACGAGGACCGTGAACAGGTGCTGATGCTTTCGCGCATGATGGAAGAACGCGACGAGATGAAGAAGACGGAACAAGGGCACTTGGAAGATTTGAACAGGATGCGTAGCCGCAAGGCCCAAGAGGAGAAGGGCCTCGTGACCCAGATGAGTGGCCAAGAAAAAATGCTCCTCTCGCTCAAGCAAGACAAGAACATGCAGAAGAAGGCGCTGCAAGAATTTGAACGCAACCAGAAGACGATGCAGGCCCTCATCAAGAAACTCGAAGAAAAGCGCAAGAAGGAAATTGAGGCGGCGAAGAAGGCCGAAGAAGAACGTAAGAGGAAAGAGAAGGCAGCCAAGGCCAAGAAGGGCAAGGGCGGCAAGCCCGAGAAGGAAGAGAAGGTTGTGAAGAAACCGCAGGTCGCCGTGACGACTCCGGTGACAGGCCCCAAGTGCATGCCGCTCAAGGGCGAAGTCATAAGCCAGTACGGCTTGCAGGAACATCCGGTATTGCATATCACCACGCGTAACCTCGGTGTGGAAATCCGTGGCAAGAAGGGCTCTGCTGTGCGTGCTGCAGCGGCAGGTACTGTGGCCATGGTTGCAGAAATTGACGGGCGCGGTCCGTCTGTAATTATCGAGCACGAGGGCGGAACATATTCCGTGTACGGGCACCTCCAGAGCATCCGTGTGCAGGAGGGAAAAACGGTACAGAATTGCGAAGAAATCGGCATCGTCGGTGACATCGCTTCTTTAAATGGAATTAAATTGTATTTCCAAGTTAGCGAGGGTACACAGACCGTGGACCCTCTTGAATGGTTGAAACAGAAATGATTGAATATCGCTTGAACGGCCCATCATCGCAGAACCGGCAACGCATCCGTCTTATGGCTGCGCTCCGTGAAAACCGGTTCCCGCAGGCGATTCTTATCGATGGGCCGGTAGGCATAGGCAAGAAGGCGCTCGCGATGGAAATTGCGAAGGCACTACAGTGTAGCGCTGGGGAATCCAGGCCTTGTGGGCATTGCTTCGGCTGCAAGATGGCGGCCGACCCGGGCAATACCGATGGTTGGGTCGTTCCCATGGAATCCAAGGAATCCTCTGCCAGGAGCGCATCCGACGTGTCGGCGGGGAGCACCGCGAAGACAATCCAGGATTACAAGCAAGCCTACATCGAAGAAATTGTGAAGAACCCTTACCGCATCGACGTGTTCAGCGCCGCTGCGGGTATAACGGTGGACCTTATACGCAACATGACGGCGGGATTCGCCCTCAAGGGCGACCGCGTTCGCACGATTATTGTCGCGGAAGCGGATCGCATGAATGATTCCGCTGCGAACGCCTTCCTCAAGACACTTGAGGAAGTCCCGCCGGACACCTACTTTATTTTGACGACCAGCAGCCGCGAACGTTTGTTGCAGACCATCCGCAGCCGCTGCCTCGCCTTGCACCTTTTGCCACTGACCGACGACGAAGTTCGCAACATTGCGGTGGAGTATGCGCACGACGACTACGACGAGTCCGCCGTCACCGACGACGTGGTTGGGCTTTCTGTGGGTTCCCCCGGCAAGGCCATGTATTACGCGCAGCATGCTTCTGCTTGGCTCGACCTGTCAGCTAGGTTCGTGAACCTTTCCCTTTCGGGCGATTACACCGACTTGTTCTTTGATTTGGAAGATGCGGGCATCGAGGATGCCGCCGTCGCGAACCGCTTTTTGGAGGTGGTGTCGTTCTTGCTGGCCGATATGGCCCGTAGCATGGCCGGAGCTCCGCTCCGCATCGCCGACACGACGGCCAAGGTCGATACGTCACGTTATCCGCAGATCGATGCGAATGCCGTGGACCTCGCCCTGGTGGACGTGCAGGAGACTATGTCGCGCATCGCGAGCCGCCGTACATCGCCGCGTGTGTGCATCCAGGCCCTTGCGGTAAAACTATTCGAGGGGGCCAAGTGATGGAAGAACTTGTCGCCTCGACGCTCGCTCGCGAACTCAAGGTGCCGCACCTGGTGGCCCGGTTCCTCGTGTCGCGTGGCGTGAAGAACGTGGCCGATGCATACAAGTTCCTGTATGGCAGCGACAGCGACATCGCAGACCCGATGCTCATGAAGGGCATGGGGGTGGCCGTTGAATGGCTTTTGGATGTCCAGAAGAGCGGGGAAGAAATTTTCATCTTTGGCGACTACGACTTGGACGGCATGACCTCGGTGACGCTGCTCAGCAAGGCGCTTGCCGAAATCGGCATCGCGACGCAGTGGCGCCTGCCCAACCGCTTTGGCGATGGGTATGGGTTGTCTGTCAGCGCTGTCGACGAAATGTATGAGGCCGGTGCGCGTAACCTGATTACAGTGGATACAGGCATCACGGCGAATGCAGAAATTGCCCACGCCAAGGAACTGGGGATGCGGGTCATGGTCATGGATCACCATCAGCCCAGCGGTGATGGACTGCCGCAGTGCGATGTACTGCTCGACCCGCACCAGGAGGGCGACGCTTATCCGAACCCAGAACTCTGCGGTGTCGGTGTTTCGTACAAGTTTGTATGTGCCCTGTTTGCAAAGCTTGGCCGGCCCGTGCCGACGCGGTATCTCGACTTGGTCGCCTTGGGTACTTTGGCCGACCTTGTGCAGATGACTCCAGAAAACAGACGCTTCACCAAGATTGGTCTTGAACACTTGCGCAATAGCGAGTGGCCGGGATTGCAGGCCATGTACAGTTCGCTCATGAAGTCCGCGAGCAGTGTGGGCGGCATCGACGTGATGTACAAGTATGCGCCACTCCTCAATGCGCCTGGCCGTATGGAACGGCCCGACCCGGCACTGAAGTTGTTGTTGAGCACAAGTAAGACCGAAGCAATGGCGTTGCTTTCGGAACTCAAGAATTGGAACGCCCGCCGCAAGCAGAAGGAATCCGAGATTACCGAGATGGCACTCAAGAATGTGCGCGAACAGTACGGCGAAAAGGTTCCCGAGGTCATCGTGGTGGCGGGCGAAAACTGGCACGTGGGCGTTATCGGTATTGTTTCTGCGAAACTCGCCCAGGAATTCCACAGACCCGCAGCGGTGCTGTCGATTATCGACGGCATGGCGCATGCGAGTGCCCGCGCCGTTCCCGGTTTTAATTGGCACAAGGCCCTTTTCGACGTGCGCGACTTGTTCGAACGCTGGGGCGGCCATGCGAATGCCGCAGGCTTTTCGCTTGCCGCGACAAAGATTGACGAACTCCGGGAGCGGCTGGAAGCCGCCGCCCGTGAGCAGGGCTACACCGGCGGCGCCCCCGAGGTGGACGAAGCCCACCGTTTCGACATCGAGGTCGCGCTGCGTGAACTTTCCGTGGCCCCGTCGTTGTCGCGCCCGAAGGCGCACACCGTGCTCGACTATTTCGAATTGATGGAGCCGTTCGGCGGCAACTTCCCTTATCCGGTGTTCCGCGCCGAGGGAGTCAAGGTGCACCGTGTGCGCGAACTGCGCGGCGGCCACCTGCAAATGGAAATTTCCCAGGCCGGGAGCCCGGCATACTCCGCCATCGGTTTTGGCCTACGCAAGAACAAGGTGCTTGTCGGCAAGAACAAACCCCTGTCCATAGTCTTTGAACCTACGTGGAACTACTACAACGACAAGAAGACTATCCAGCTCTGTGTGAAGGCGATAGAGTAGGGAGGCAAAATGATCAAGAGAGACTTGCCTGTCGTCCTGTTCGCTTTGGTGTTCCTGGTCATCGCCTATGGCCTTATCACGACACCACCGCGCTATGCCCCTGCCAAGACCAAGATGGTCATGGAGGAGGTGGAGGAGTTCGTGCCGCACTCCTATTACCGTGGGCGAGTCCTCATGCCCGATGTCGACGAACTGTACGTGCTGGAAAATAGTGCCGGCCGTGACGTACTCAAATTGGGCAAGTCCCTGCAGGGGAGGGCCGCCGGGTTGCACTGGCTCGCCACCCAGCATTTCCGCACCAACGACGAGGATGTGCTTGTCGGCTTAAAGCTGACGATTGATTCTACGGGGCACATCGATTACCCTGAAATACTGTATTGCAGTACCAACGACGATGATTTCAAGTGGAAACTCATCCACCACATCAGGACGTACTGGGTTTACCCGCGCAGCGTGGGTGGAATAACGGAATTCTGGTTCCCGGTCCGCTGGTTAGCGGAATACAATAACCGGCCCTGACGGCGGGGGCTAGTCCCTCAGAATCTTGAGCAGTTCGGCGGCGCGCTTCTCGATGAGGATGAAGGCTTCGAACATGCGGGCTTCGCGCCACTTCACCAGGTACTTGGCACGCCATTCTTCGGCTACTTCTTCGGCAGCTTCGTGTTCCTTCTCGTTCCTGTACCAGACTTCCTTCTTGATTTCCTTGATCATGTCGCCCATCTCGGCGGCAGGTTGCAGGGAACCCTTGCACAGGAGCAGGGCGCGCAGGTTATCGAGCAGGATTTCGTCGGTAGGGTTCTCTGCATCGTCACGGGCGCAGTCCCAGATTTCGCCGCGGTGGCGCTCGGTCCAGCCCATCAGGTGTTTCTCTGTCTTGTCGAGTTCGCCCTTGGCGAGCTTTTCTTCTACCGCCTCGCGGGGGTAGTAAATGCTGTTGGGGTAGAATTCTATCATGTTTTACTCGAAATTTTACGAAAAACCTTTGTTTTTAATGCCCGGGGCGGGACTTGAACCCGCACGAGGTTGCCCCCAAGGGATTTTAAGTCCCCAGTGTCTACCATTCCACCACCTGGGCAGCAGTGAGTTGCCTTGAAAATATAGCAAATTTTGTTAACTTTTAATTTATGAAAAAAACAACCTCCCTCTTTTTTGCATTGGCCGTGTGCCTTGCGTCTTTTGTTCCGGCTTTTGCCGTTGACGACGGGTCGGAACCCCCCGATAACTTCACCATTCTCAAGGAAGAACTCGCCCTCATCCGTGATAGCTACCTTGTCAGCTTGAACGAGGCCATCGAAGCCTCTCTCGGCGAGAACACCGAGGATCTTACCCCGTGGTTCCACCTCCGCGACGAAGGCAAGGCCGCCACATGGGCCGATCTCAGCTATGAGGTTCCCAAGAGTCTCCAGCACCTGAAGGTCACCGAAATTCCGTATGGCCTGCATATCCAGGGCAAGGTCGGGCAGTACAGTGGCGACGTGAAGATTACGGTCGTTACCCGCGACATGGACATCTTCTACGATCGCGTGTTCATGAAGGGCACCAGCGCAGACTTCAAGAACCTCGTGATGGAACTCTTCCGTAACGACCGCGTGGTGTACTACGATAACTCCACGCCTTGCAAGATGGCTGCCGTGACCTGCATCCACGAATACAAGCAGGGCACCCTGGGCCTCAAGAAGAAGAAAAAGTAAAAACAGCTGGCCAACGCGCCAACAACCCATTTAACACGATATGGCGGGCTTCGGTCCGCCATCATTTTACGCGTTATTTGTGTTAAAAAATATTTACGAAATGTCAAGAGTAAGAAAATGTTAACATAATCACTTGATGTCATCGATATAATTACTTATATTAGAGCTATGTAGGTAGGGTGAGCTTACTTCCGAAAAGTGAGCTCCCTTTTCTTACATGTCCAGGAGATGTCTGCGATATTTCTTACTTTGTGACACATAATCACTTAGGAGAAATAGGGTATACATATGAAACATTCTATAGAGATGAAAAAAGGCTTCACAATGGTTGAGCTGCTCGTGGTGGTGTCCATCATGGGTATTTTGTCTACGATGGGTGTCGCGAGCCTGCATGCGGCCATCGTGAACAACCGTGTCCGTGACGCTGCGTTGAATGTCACCGCTTACCTGGAGCGTGTGGCCAGCGAGGCAAACCGGCTATCTAGCAAGGTTTGTGTCAAAGCCAACGGAAATACAATTTCCGCATATAAAGGCGCCTCTTGTTCTGGAACAGCCATTAGCCATCACACCCTGGAGAAAGCGCTCTCTTTTGAGAATGCGACTCATAAAGATTGCTCCTCCAGCTGGTACAATGGAGTCACCTTCGAACCCAAGTTCGGCTTGAGTGCGGCTCCGGTACAGGGGTGTATCGTTGTTAAATACAGTGGCGGCGAAAAGAAGGCCCGTGCGCTCAAGAAAAAAGAAAAGAACAACATTATCCCGCAAGTCTCTTACGATCGCGGCAATTCTTGGACGGACCTGTAGCCTTATGAAAGATTTACGCAGAAAAATATTTGGCAACTTGTCCGGCTTCGGTATCGTCGAAGTGCTCATCTCTGCCGCCGTACTCGGCTTTTTATATCTCGCCCTCCTGCACATGCAGGTCGGCAACCGCGAAGCGCTCCTCAGAATCCGCGGCCGCGACGGCGCCGTCGAGGTGGCGCAGAACATCATCGATTCCCTCAAGACCGTCGGTGTGGCATCCATCGCGTCGTTTAGCAAAGACAACATCGTCAAGTCCTGGGAACGCGGTCCGGGTGGTACATCCACTGTGACTTACAAGGCCGACGTGACCGTAGGCAATGCCAACGAATACAAGGCTACGACAAAGTCCAACTACGAGAACGTTGAACATGTGTACGCCAAGCAGGTGGACGTCAAGGTTTCGTGGAACTTCAAGGGGTCAGAACAATCCGTCAATGTATCTAGCGTGGTAAGATGAAAAAATCC
This sequence comes from uncultured Fibrobacter sp., assembly GCF_947305105.1. NCBI lineage: Bacteria > Pseudomonadati > Fibrobacterota > Fibrobacteria > Fibrobacterales > Fibrobacteraceae > Fibrobacter > uncultured Fibrobacter sp. The sequence goes on from NZ_CAMZCS010000002.1 coordinate 69,660, forward strand.
GGCTTTACCCTAGTTGAACTCATGGTCTACATCGGGATTGTCGGTGTGGTGGTCATCGTAGCGGGGCAGGCGTTCAGCAACAGCACCAAGATGCGAGTCCGCACCGAGAGCATGATCAAGGCCAATGCAACTGTCGAAGAAGCCGGGATGCTCATACAAGAAGATGTTGCCCAGATGGGCGCGAAGAGTGCGAAGGAGTCCGGAGAGGGTTCTGCGTCGGATGTGTTTTTCAAGTCGAACATGGTTTACATGGATGCCGAGAACGGCGATTCCTCGTCTTTCCGCATAAATGGTGATTCCCTGATTCTCCGACGTATGAACTACGATTCGCAGGGGCGTTTTCTCTCTATCGAGGAAGTCGCCTGGTTCAAACGCAACAAGCAACTTTTCCGTACATGCAAGACGATTGACCGCGATAAAAGCAGGCTCCCGTCTGCACCGGAAACGTGCCCTGAGTCAAATCCGGCATCTGTGGAAATGTTGGATGACGTGGCTTTGTTTAATGTTATCCCGGCAAGACCGGCTGTCTTGAATAGCGAATATGGAGGCTCTACAGGTAGCTATCCTCGCTTGCTGCCGTCTCCAGTTAATGTAGCAGATCATTCTTTTAGACTGTTTCCGAGACTTGAAGGTGAAACTTTCTTCTCGGTGAATAGAATGCCGGAGAGGGGTGGCTCTATTGTGACTCTTTCTGATTTTGTTACGAACTACGATAAAGATCGCGAGCAAGCTTTGGAAACAAAGAAGGCGGTCCAGGTTTTTGTTGTCGGTGGAACCGGAGAACTTGCTTTGTCCTCTTCTTGGAATACAGTATGCACTCCGGTTAACTTGGACGCACAAGTAGATTACGAGTTGTCTTTCAAGGTTCCGTTCTTGGATGAAAATAAGATCCGTTCTTTTTCTCCAGAAATGGATCATATGACTGTTGGCTTTCGCAATATGGATGGTCAAATGGATCCGGAGTTGCCGGATTTCACATTCTATCCCCCTGTTGATGGTTTTGCTAATAGTAAACGAGTTATGCGTTTTTCAGTCAAGAATGATAAGAAAAATATGTGCCTTGCTTTTACCTTTGCCTTTTATTCTCCTTTAGCATCGAAGGGGAAACTTGCTATTAGCAATTTGGAGTTGAACAAGGTGGAAAATTCGAATTTCGTATTTAACGAAGGATATAGCCCTGAAATTCCAGACAAGGCGAATGTTAAAGCATTTAAATTAAAACTTCAGGTGCAAAAAAACGGAGAAAAAGGTGACGTAAATCTTGTCGTTCCTACTCCAAGCAACGGGCCGAAGGACTAATTATTATGAGAAAGATGAAAAAAGGTGTATCTCTTGTAACCGTGCTGCTGTTCATGATGGTGGCTACCATTGCAGCTACTGCTACGTATAAGTGGCTTAGTTCCATTGGAACTTCTTCGGCTGCGCGTCTGCAGATGAGTGAAGCTCGCCAAGCAGCAATATCGGGTATCGAAGCTGCTCGTTCGTGGATGACCTTTAAAGGCAATGACCTAGGTGCTGTTATTAGACAGTATTTTCAAGAAGGGAAAAAACCAATTTTGCTGAATTCTGTGTTGCCGAAAATGAAGGCGGGCAGGATGAATGACAGCGTTTGGCTTATGGGTGTGAATATTGAAAATTCTTCAAAATATAAATTGAAAATTGTATCGCTGGGAACGACAAGGGATAATGTGAAATATAGCGAAGTGGCTATATTCAATGTGAGTGGTTTATATCAAGCAGAAATTCCGACAGACGATCACATAGTGAATTTCAAGGATGCGTTCCATGGAGGCTTAACGACAGCTAACGTCATTGATGTATCATCGGCAATAATCAAGCAGACTACCGCAGTAAAAAATGCAGGTGGTCAAGCTTTGACTTCCATTAAAGCAGATGAATACTTGGTCTTAGATGGCGATTTTTATGTAAATGATGGTGGAAATGTCAATGATTTGTATGTGAGTGGCGATTTGTCTTTTTTGAAAAATTTGACCGTAGGAGGGAACTTGTATGTTGGGGGGAAATTATACGGAACTTCGACTAGTAGCAGAATGAATGTTCTTGGCTCAACATACTTGAATGGAGGAATGAAAATCAACAATATGTCTCAGTATGTGAAAAATTCTGGGGCGTCTTATGCAGGTGGTGTAGGAGGACAGTTTAATTTTAATGGTAATGTCACGTCAAATGGTGATATCGACCATCTTAGCGGAGAAACAAGTGTCAGCTACATCAAAATGTCTAATAACCTTGTGCTGAATGGAAAACTTGTGTTCCCGTCAAATGCGTCAAAAAAAGATTCTTTGATTGTGTTACAAAACGCTTTTATTAGTGGTAATTCTACTAATTCGGGGAGCGTTGATTTTGATAACATGTATAAAACCCGTTTTGGCTCTGGCAGTGGCGATAAATTGTATTTCAATGGTTTTCAAACTTATACAGACAATAATGTGTGCGAAAACGGCTTTTATAAATGTGCTCAGTCTCAATCCGGTAATATTTATATTGCGCGCAGGAGTGAGCTGATTCCTATGCCTTCGCCGGAGGAAATCCGCGATTGGAATGCGGATAGTCTTGTTGCTTACCGCGATATGATATCGGGTGAAAAAAATCAATGCGGTTTTTCACAGGACAGAATTCAGTTTAATACTGCGATATTGGGATCTTCATTTGTTCATTCTGAAGATTCAAAACTTGGGTGTAGTGATGATATTTGGAAAAATGATATTGAAATTCCTGTTGAAGCACTTAATGCGTGTTATAACATAGCAAGTGGTGATGATCAACTTTTTGATAAAACCTGGTTAATCGTCAACTGGAATCATGCTCCTCAATGGAGTCCCCAAAAGAATATTGCTGCTGTAAAAAAACTATCAGGAAACTTTATTTTTGTCATCAATGAATCTTCGGCTCCTTTGGCTGAACTGGAACTGCCTGAAACGGAAGCTGATGCTATGGTTATGCTTTATTTGCCCGATGGCTGGAAAAATACAAATCCTGGTTTTGCCTTGCGAACGAACTTAAATAAGAGTATCGCAGATTACCATTATTTTATATATAGTGCAGGTGATATTGGACGCTTTATTACGAGGCCGTTGTCGCGTATAAAAGGCGGAATCTATATGGAAGGCTGTTCTATGTTGAATACGCTGGGCGGAAAGGATACTTTGGCGGTTGATTTTTATGAGCCGCTATTTAAAAGGTTGGTGAAATCTTCAGTGCTGTGTGAATATGATGGTACTAAAACTTGTTCAAATTTCTCGGGGGCGGTGTCTGGATTTGGACCTGATATGTTCCAAACGATGGATCCATATCATGTTGCTACATCGCCGCAATTGATTGTAGAAATTGAATCACAGTATAAAAATAATGAACCTTTGCCGAAAACGGCGCAGGAAGTGAAACCTTCTGAAGTGGTTCTTCCTCGTGTAATCTATTTGCCAAGAGATGCTTATGGATATCTTTCGGATTATTATAACGTGTTAGCTTTGAATGGTTCAACTCAAACGAAGATTGCTTCGAATATGCATTGCCCAGAAGGTAAAATTCCAACAGCGGATTCTAAACTCTCAAGCGGAGGTGGACTACCTGAGGGAAAGTTCCTTTGTAGTTATGGTGATGGTGCTGATACGATACCGGTTTATTTAGTTGTGGAAGGATCCTTAAGTGAAAACTCTGGGGTGCATTTTGCTTCTGCAGATGAGAAAAAGGACATTGTATCGGGACATAGTGTTGATATTCACTTAAGTGCGACAAAGAGTGATGCTACAATAGAGTTGGACATTTCAGTTCCTGAGAATCCACCAAGTGGGTGGACCATTGAAGGTGTTCATTCTGGTTTAAGCGTTAAAAGTACAGAAAATGGTAAGAAAATTTGGACTTTAAGAACTACGCCGACAGGAGATGATTTGACATTGTTCAAAGTCCGTACTACGGAACATGCGGAATTGGGCTCGGTTATAATGAATCTTAAATCTTGTGTAAATGCAAGTTGTGTTATACTTCAACCGTCGCAATCATATGTGTATATGTCGAACCGTGTTGTGGTGGAAAGAGAAGATGTCAGATGTGACAACATAAATACAGGTGCTTTTAAGCATGCGTATGGTTTTGAATGCAGTGAATTGGCTAGTATGCCCGCATGTGACCATTATAAAGATGATAACGGAAAAGACAGTAAAGTTTGGGTTACGGCAAGAGGTCAGGGGTGTTTTGCTCTTGAACCACCGAATGAACGCTGGGATTGTTATACTGGGAGTAATCAAGTTTATTTAGATAGTGTTTTAGTAGATGATGATTATTGTACTGCATATATACCGCCAAAGACGGTAGAATTATCTTCGTATGAATCTGTTTACAAATTGCCTGCGGTGCTCAAACGCAAGAGAAGTCCATTAAAGATAAAAATTGTTAATCCAAATAGTCAAAGGGCAGTGAATATAAAAGTTCATCGAGCTGGTAACGATGAGGTTTCGCATAAGTGTGATGATGAGTGCTCTTATGGATTGTATGCTGATGACACTGTATATATATCAAAAGAGGGTCCGAGGTTCTCTTATTGGACATGTTATGGTACGTCTTGTAATGATAGTGACCCGAATAAGACTTATAGTGAATCTGAAATGAAATTGCTGCTAAAGGGTGGAATGGATTCTGTCACTGCGTGGTTTGATCAGAAGGATGGTCATTGTTTCTATACGAATTTTCAAGATTTCAAGAGTGACGATTGGTGTAGCCTATCCGATATTGAAGCAAGAAAACAATGCCTTGATAGCTGCAAAAATGGAGCAAAGCACTGCTCTGCAGGACAAACTCCGTATGAAGGATCTGTTGAAGGTTCGGATTGGTTGATTGTTTATTCGAACGACAACCGAAACAATGGCAATGGCTTCGCCCTTCCTCAGATTGACAATAGAGAAGGAAATTTGATGCATCCAAAGGATTTTGGTAGGAAAGTTATTCTTAAGCAAACTATAGGAAAACCGACTGTTATTTTGAACAACGCTTTAGCTGGTTCAAATGGCATGATGACGGCTATGTTGAAAATTCCATCTGCTACTTCACAAATTATTAGTAGTGTAGAAAAATTTTTGACCGACAATCCCCTAAAAAAATTTATAAAGATGATTCCTTTGGTTGGAAATGCTTTTGAAATAATTGACGATTTCGTAACAGCAATGCTAAAGAATAGTCTACTAATTCATGAAGGTCTTATTATTCGATCTAATGCCGATGCTTCGGAGTATTTTACTTTGAATATTGTGGCAAAGGAGCCGATTGTTTTTGCTAGGCTATGTTATGTCCAGGGACAAGATAATGATATAGATCATTGCCATGACATTCGATTTGAGACTGGATTTAATGACGATTGGCCTACAACGGCGTCCCGTTTGAGCCGGTTGACCTTGAATGTTGATGTTGACGGAAGTGTTATAAAGGCTATTTTGAGTAGGAACTGGTTGCAAGGTTCTTTTGAAGCCGGTATGGCCTCGGTGGAATTTGATTTGAATGATCCTGTGTTGAAACAGAAATTTAATGGTAATACCTTGAATGATGATCTTCATCAATATGTTGGGTTGAAGATTGGATATCCATATATTATTAGAATAGATATAGAACCTTTCTTCCTCCTCCCTAAGGGCTATCAAGAAACAATTGCGACTTTCCCTGCCCTTGAGTTCTTTGATGTTGGTTGGCGCAGTTATGATTATGATGCGAATTGCTGGGATACCCCGAAGGTTAGTTGTTCGTTTAAGCCGAACTATGCAGGGGGAATGGTGCCGGATTCAATCGATGTGACCCCATGGGTTGGGATGTCTTCGTGGTTCGATAACCAAAATTGTGATGTTACTTACTATTACAATGGTTGCGATTTGCGTCAAGATAAGTTCGCGCAACATTTCCAGATTTTAACGGATCATGTATATACGGGTAATGAGGTCGCTTGTAAACTTCGTCGCCCGCGTGGTTCTGGCCTGTACAATTTCTCAGGCCGAAAATTAAGTACGTTTGGATTGGGTCGTTTGGCATCAGATAAATATTGGTTTGAAGATGAAGGTTATCATGGATATCCAATAGAAACTGCTAGAGCAAGTGGATTTGTTAATGAAGCTTCTGTTGTTGTGACCTGTAGAAGGGATGAGGAGACCGATAATACGCATATTTATGATGCAAGTTGTGGTGACTTTATTGTGGGTGAATATGAACAATGCTCGGAATCGTTCACTAAGATGTTATCTTATCCGGTGAACTGTAATATGGGCGATTTGGAGTGCCCTGTTACTCTGGACACTGTTTACAATGTTCGCGAAGCTAATCTCATAATTACGTTGGATGAAGAGACAACGTCAAATGTTGAGCCTTATCTTGTAGATCTTGATAGTAATGTGAGTGCGCTGAATGTTAAAAAGTTAAATGCAACGGAATATCTTATTGATGTTGAGTCTGCTTCAGGTGCTCCGGGCTTTAATCCGCAAAATGTCGCTCAGATTAAATTCAAAAATGTTTCATCCTATTTTAGAGTGACAAATGTGAGGAGCGATTGTCGTTATGCATTTAATGTGGAATGTAATGCTCCATCGTACAATTCCATAACCGGGATGTGGACTGTTTCGGCCGTTGTAACTCATCCGGAAAAGGCTGAGTCTTGTGAAGTTATTCCTTTAGATGATGCTTCTGGAGCCGATATTCCTGATCCGCAATCTTGTGGCATTGATTTTATGCAGATGTTCAAGCAAGAAGGTGTATATGGTCAGAACATTGTTCGAAATTACGCATTTAAGGTGGTTGCTAGGGATGATGATGGTGAAGTGATGGATTCTTGTGTGACTCCTGTGAAAACGGTGGATCCTTTGGAGATTCATTGCTCTACCACGCCCGATACAGTGGAATCCGGAATGGGAGTTTCTCCGTTAACATTTAGGGTGGAAAATTGTCCGCCGGAAGGTTGTGACTATACTATTGAATATCCTCCTGAGTTTAATCTTGAGACAAAATCGGGAAAATATATGGGCGGAGAAATCGTTCACTGTCCAGATGAAAATTGTATGAAATTTAATACATCTAACAACAAGCTTCCGTCAACGCCGAATCCGTATGTATATGATCTTAAAGTGATGGGTCGTTTCACATGCCCGTATGATTCAAATGAATTCTATGTGGCCCCGGAACCTGAAAAGGGAACATGTAATGACCATAAGATTGAGGATGGTTACTTCGTTGCCCACATAGGCTTTGCTCAGGATGGCTATTGGGGGGGAACCATCGCCGGAAGCGCAAGAATTGTGTATACCGATATGATAGGAAACGTTATTGGTATTGAAAGTCAGCATATAGGCACAAATGCGTTGCACAAAGATTCTACAGAATTATTTAACGAATATATCAAGGGCAAAGATGTTGAATTGAGGTACAAGTTGCCTGAAAATATGCTTAAGTGCAATAAGGGTGTCTGTACGTACTTGGTGACGCTATTGCTACATGGTGGGGATTTCTGCTCCGAAAAGTGGAATGTTCGTAACTTGAAAGGCCTCAACTCCAATTGTCCATCTATAGAGAACCAGAATCCCAATAGCGGAATTACTTTCAGACCTGTTATGAGTGGTTGTGAAGATACATTGTGTGTTTGGTCTGTTTGGAGGAATGATGAAGAACTTAAACATGGCTCTAAGTACAATGGCATGGATGCTTTGACTTTTGACAATCTTGGATTGGGATCGGCAGGAACGAAAACATACCGCTTCAAGGTCTCTGCGGAAGACGAATATACCTCTGCTTTGGATAGCTGTGATTTTAGCGTAACTTACACGAATGATGCGCTTAGTGTCACAAATTGTGGTTTTGTTGGTTCTGCAGACTGGGGTGGATACGCTCAATATTCGTTTGCAACGAATTGTGCCAATTGTGAGTATGAACTTCGATCAAGTTCGCGTGTAATCTCTGGAAAAACCAGTGTGAATGAATATGATAATACTTCAGTTTCTGTTTCTCCTATTACAAAGATGGAACAGTTTGAATTGACTGTTAATCATCAAAAGATTAATGGATGCACCGCGACGCCCTCTTTGAATGCGGTAATTCCGAGTTGTAAAATCGAAGATAAAACGGAACTTTATAGTGATGAATCCGCTCGTTTTACAGCAACCTTTAATACTTGTGAAGATGGTAGCTGTGAGTGGCCTTGGGTGCTCAAGAAAAATGGTGGTGAAATCTACTCTGGTACGGTTAAATCCAATGAGATGATTGAAAAGGTGGTTACTGGTGGCGGTACGTATGCCTTGTATCTCAATGGCAGTAATGAAGCCGCCTGTACGATATATGTGACGAATGTTGATCGTCCTTCCAGTGCTGTAGGCAGTTGTTCGTTTGATAAACCAGATGGATATGCATATGGGGCCACTGGTATAAAATTTATTGTGAATGGTCTTACTGCCAATATTGAACCTTGGCACATTAAAAAAGTTCCGACTGAAGCTATTGTCAGAAATGGAACTTTTGAACAATATATTATGGATGAGCGAAAAGAATTTGATATGCCTACAGATTTTGCGGCCGACAATAAGAGAATTGGTGCATATAAATTTGAATTGCCTAATAGCGATGTGCCTCCTTGTACCTCTGAACTTAAAGTGAAAACGCCAAGGGTGAGCCGCTGTGAGAGGTCTTGTAGTGGCAAATTCTTTGGAATTTGTACGGGATACAAACTCGACATAACGGTGGAGAATTGTGCGAATTGCTCATATTATGTGGTAGAGGGAAATAAACGTGGGTCTATATCGACTTCTGCGACAGTTACTGATCTAAGAAAGAATGACTATACTGTACGTCTTAATGATGATAATTCTACTGATAAAAAATGTTCCAATAAATAGTTTTTTTGAGCTAGATTTCTAAACATTTCAGGACCCCGCCCCGCGGGGTCCTTTTGCTATATAAAACGGCTCCCCGTCGGGAGTCGTTCTTTGTCTTGTAAACATCTTTTTCTGGAAAAAAGAGCCGCTAAATTCGTCTATAGGTACAGGCGGGAACAAGTCCTGCTTGCGTAGCGGGCGCGTCCCCGCGAAAGAGGTCAGAAAATGAATAAGACTCGCAAGGTTTCTCGCAACAGGCCTATTCCCGAGGCGTTTAGAGGGAAGGTTTATCTAGATCCGACATACGACCCGGCATTCAAAGAACTTTTCGACAGCGAGGATGCGTTGAGGGATTTTCTCGATGGTGTGCTTGGCCTTGAGGGAGACGACAAAATCAAGACGCTACGGTTCAGTTTCGATAAGGCCGTTCTTTTCCGTGTCCCGCAGCGGTCGAAGGTCGTCTTCGATATCTTTGCGACCACGGGTAGTGGGCGTTTTCTCAATGTAGAGATGCAGCGATTGGAAAACGACTTCTTCGTAGACCGCACCATACTTTACAAGGCGTTCCTCGTTATCAAGGGTCGCAAGGAGATGGAAATCTCGCCAGAGTTCAAGGCACTGACTCCGGAGCAACAGAGGTATCGCCGCTACTTGCTACCGGAAACAATTTCCATCTGGATCTGCGATTTTGACTTGCCCGACGCCAAGGGCGAGTACCGCGACGAATGGGCGCTCTACAGCAGGCATGCCGTTAGGGAGGGCAAGACTGTACCTCTTTCGGGAAAAAATAGGTATATTTTCTTGAGCGTCCCCAACTTCACCAAGTCCGCCGACGAGGTGGATTGTGCCGCTGATGTGTGGCTCTATCTGCTGAATCACGCGAGGGATGGCGGCGAACTTCCCGATTTCGGCAGCGGGATTGTCGAGGATGCGTTGGAACGCATCCGTGTGGAGAACGCCGATGATGAACTTTTACAGGCTCAGGAGCTGAACATGACAACGAAGGAAGATTATGAGAGCTGGATGGCCGGGAAAGTGATCAAGGCAAGAGCCGAAGGCGAGATTGTTGGCGAATCCCGTGGCAAAGCGGAGGCTGAGAAGAAGGCCTCCGACCGCACAGCTAAACGGATAGATTACCTCCGTTCTATGGGCGTTTCCGAAGAGATCATTGCCGGGGCGGCAGCAATTAAATAGTGGTATCTAATGACAATGGGCCGGTTCGCATCGGCCCGTTATTGTATAAACCAAAAACAGCTCCCCATCGGGAGCCGTTCGTATGAATGCGTTTGATTTATGCCTGTTCGCGGCGCTTCTTCTGAAGTGTGTCGATTTCTGCCTGGACTTCTGCAATTAATTCTTCTGAAAGTCCTTTGCTGCGCAGCGCAGCTACCGTATCGGCTTTCGCTTTCGCTTGCTCATCGGAGCGTGCGTTGGCAATTAGCTTCTGCGCTTTCGCTTGCGCTTCCGCGAGTTCCTTGCGGAATTCATCTCCGGCACTCACGAAACCGTATTTTTGTCCGATGCTTACGAATGCCATGTCGAGCTCCTTCAGCACGTCCTTGGTGACGTACTCCTTCAAATATATACTAATCTTCGCCAGCAGGCAAGTCGCCTTGTCGTGCGCATTTCTTCTGCTTTTTTGCAATGAAAAAACGGCTCCCCATCGGGAGCCGTTCGTATGAATGCGTTTGATTTATGCCTGTTCGCGGCGCTTCTTCTGAAGTGTGTCGATTTCTGCCTGGACTTCTGCAATTAATTCTTCTGAAAGTCCTTTGCTGCGCAGCGCAGCTACCGTATCGGCTTTCGCTTTCGCTTGCTCATCGGAGCGTGCGTTGGCAATTAGCTTCTGCGCTTTCGCTTGCGCTTCCGCGAGTTCCTTGCGGAATTCATCTCCGGCACTCACGAAACCGTATTTTTGTCCGATGCTTACGAATGCCATGTCGAGCTCCTTCAGCACGTCCTTGGTGACGTACTCCTTCAAATATATACTAATCTTCGCCAGCAGGCAAGTCGCCTTGTCGTACGGCATCCGCTGCAGCGGCTTCCTGAACAGTGGCAGAACTTGGAGCAGTTTCTCCTTGTCGTAGGCGTACTTCATCGCTATAATGCCCATTCCTGTGGCAGTGTCCTCGCAGGCGAGGCAGTCGCTGTCGGGAATGTCGATCATGTTCACGAACGAGCAGGCGAACGGGAGAATCCTCCCGCGGAAACATGAGGGGTACCTGTCCTCGATGCTCCCGAGCGGGTCCCAGTTCTCGCGCCCGTTGTAGAAGATGATGGCCATCGTGGGGAGCCCGCTGAAAGCCCTGTGCTCGCTGTATATCTTCATCACGGAATTCACGTATCGCGCAATCTGGTCAAGCGTGCCGGAATCGCGCCCGGACTTGTGCTCTGCGAGAATGCCCACGAGCAGGGGCGCTCCCGAGGCGACTTCTACGCGGAAGGCGAGGTCGGCTTCCCCCGTCTCCGCGACTTCGGAATACGAGTCGGGGATGCGTACGAGCGTGTCAAGATTCACTTCTGAGATGAACTCGCCTATGTCCCTGTTCACCTTGCCGGAAAGTTCCAGCAGGTGCCGGAGCCGCCCGACGTCGGCGAAAAGCCAGCGGAAAAAGGCGTCGTGTGGTTTTGGCTCGGATGTTTCGTCTACTTTTGTCATAGGGTCGATATTTTCCATTAGGGGTCTCCATATAGAATGTTCTTCCCCTATAGACGTTTTTAGCGGAGTTTTTGTCCTAAAAAAATGAAAAAAAATGGAGGAGGCGGACTGTGTGTTTTTCGGAGTCGAATTCTCCCTACAATACATGTTGTATTATAATGAAAAAGAATTTTTTAGAATTTCTAAAAATCTTTAAATTTTACTTAAAAATTGAATTATTGTATAATAAAATCTATTGACTTGAACTATAGATTGTTATAAATTATAGGCATGAAACCAATAATTGAATATCAAGACTATCGCAAATACATGAGCGATTTTTACGAGGAACGCAAACGCTGTTCCGCATTTACTTGGCGCGAGTTTTCCCGGTTGGCCGGATTCTCTTCGCCAAACTACATAAAACTCGTCTGCGAACGGAAAAGCGGCTTGAGCAGGAATGGTGTCGAAGGTGTCGCCGATGCTATGGGGCTTGTCGGGACGGACCGCGATTATTTCCGTGCGATGGAACGTTTTGGCGATGCGAAGAGCGACGAGAAGAAAACGCAAGCATTCCATGAAATGCAAAAAATTGCGAAAGAAAGTCGCTTGCGCGTCGTTGATTCCGAAGCGTTTCGATATTTTGAATCGTGGGTCAATCCTGTCTTGCGCGAACTCGCCCCGATCATGCCGGGTGCAAAACCGCTGGAACTTGCCCGCAACTGCTATGCCGTGGTGAGCGCAGCCGAAATCCGACAGTCTCTAGATTTTATGGTCCATGCCGATTTCTTGAAAAAGATTGGCGAAGATACTTACGAACAGACGGAAAAAATTGTGACGGGTTCTTCCGAGGCGATTCCCCTGGCGTTGCGTTCGATGAACCGCCAGATGTCAAAACTCGCGACCTCGGCGATTGACAATGTACCGCCGGAAAACCGCCATATTGCGGGCGTGACGCTTGGCATGTCGGAATCTACGTACCAATGGCTGGTGCAAAAATTGGAAGAGCTTCGGCAGCAGGTGGTTGCTATGGCCGCCAAGGAAAAAGATTACGAAAAGGTTTATCGCTTGAATTTACAATTGTTCCCGCTGACCAAGGGGAAGGAGGCTTAACATGAATATCGCATATAAAATGATCGTAGCGGGAATGGCCGCTTTCTGGGTGTCCTGTTCGAATGATTCAAGTGTCGATCAAGGCGTTGGCGGTGCGACGACTGAACCGAACACCTCGCCCGTTGCGGAATTGAACGAAGAGCAGAAAGTCCTTTTGGCAAAGTCGTTCTACACGTTATTGGATTCGTCAGGATATGATTCGTTGAAGGCCTTCCCGGATTCTGGACTAGATGAAATTGATTACAAATATTTTAGATCGAGGCCGTTTGGTATAACGAACGATCAAGTATTCAGCTATCCGAGCAGGGATGGACGAAAAATATGTGATGTCGTGTCGTTTACGAGGGAATCGCAAGTAGAACGGAAGGGCGTTTTACGGGCTATGTCGTACGATGTGTATGACCATACATGTCATGGCGTTTATGGACGCGCTTCATCTGAATTGTACCGGGATTCTATTTACTGTGCCACGGATTATACATCAAATCATGTAGATGAAACCATGGTCACGAGCAAAATTGTTGATGTTGATGGCGTTCCCGTTGTGATGAATACGGTATCTGGGGATTATTGGGGGTATGGCGTCACTTGTACGGAGTTCCTCAATCAGTTCAAGCAGTCCTGTAACGAATCGAGAGGCCTCTTTAAGCTTTTCGGGGATGCTTGTAGCTGGAACATCTTGCAGATGGCGTGTGCTTCTTTTGTCCCCGAAGGGAAAAGTCCGGACGATGTATTGAATTCATATACCGAAGAATATAAGGCACAATGCCATGAAGATTCCTTAAATTACGCCCCTTACGATGATGAAAATTATGTTGCTCCCCATTTGGACAGCTTGGCTATTGATAGTTTGAAGTCTTTATACTTTTTGCAGGTGGACTGGAGACAGAACTTAAAGCGGACACTACTTGCGTATAGATGGCAGTTCTCTATGTCCAAAGCAACGTATGTTGAAAATGTAGCTGCTGATACCATCGGTATCTCTGGAGATGACGTGGTGGAAATGGATGGCTCCGCTTACCATTTTGTGGAGTTCGGTGTTCCTGAATATATTGATTTTGATATAATGGCGTACAATACCTTGCCTAGTGGACAAATAGCGGATGCGTATCGTAAAGAAGGCGTATATGTTTTGCCGGATTCGCTTGTCGCCGAATTCTTCCCGCAGACTGTTGGTGTACCGGCCGGTATGGATTGGCTTAAATGGAAATCGAATGTCTTTTACATCATTGTCATAAAGGACGTTGGCGTGAAGGGGCATATATTGACAAATATTACCGTGGATGAAATTCAAGTGACAGATCTCGTGAGGAGTGGACAATCGTGCCCTGAAGATACTTCGGTGAACTATTCGATGTTCCTGTTGTCGGATTCCCCCGAATGGGGCATTGTCGGTCGGCCAATCGTGAAAACGACTTATGTGAGCGAAAATTGGAATTGTGACAAGCCAGAAAACCTTGAAAGAATTGACCCTTATGGTGAATGGACTTATGTTGGCAAGGAAGAATTCGATTACGAATTGTATTTGTGGGATTGGCTTGATTCAAGATATGGCCGTCTTTAAAGTCTTGAATTAAACTTTCATCGGCTATTTTCTATTTTTGGGGTGTATGAATACCAAAATCTATTACACCCTTACTGACGAGTCGCCGTTCCTGGCGACTCAATCGCTGCTTCCGATCGTGCGCGGTTTTGCAAAGGCCGCTGACATCGATGTCGAAACCAAGAACATCTCGCTGCCGGGCCGCATCCTTGCCGCTTTCGGCAAGGCGAGCGACGACCTCGACTTCTTGGGAAAGCTCACGCTCGACCCGAGTGCCAACATCATCAAGCTTCCGAACATTTCGGCATCCGTGCCGCAGCTCAAGGCCGCCATCGCCGAACTCCAGAAGAATGGCTTCGATGTGCCTGACTATCCGGACACTCCGGCGAACGACGAAGAAAAGGCTATCCGCGCCAAGTACGACAAGGTGAAGGGCTCCGCGGTGAACCCGGTGCTCCGCCAGGGCAATTCCGACCGTCGTGCTCCCAAGGCCGTGAAAAACTATGCCCGCAAGAATCCTCACAGCAACGGTGTGTGGGATGAATCGGTCAAGACGCATGTCTCTAGCATGGCCGCAGACGACTTCTACGGCAACGAAAAGTCCATCACGCTCGCGAAGGCCGACACGTTCAAGATTGAGTTTGTCGCCGAAGACGGGACCGTTACGGAACTCCGCGCTGCAAAGCCGCTCCTCGAAGGCGAAATCCTCGATGCGACTGTGCTCCGCATGGCTGCTCTCGAAAAGTTCATTGCTGAACAAATGGCCGATGCCAAGGCGAAGGGCGTGCTGTTCTCGGTGCACCTGAAGGCCACCATGATGAAGGTTTCGGACCCGGTGCTCTTCGGTGCGTTCGTGCGCGTGTTCTTCAAGGACGTTTTCACGAAATATGCCGACCTGTTCAAGGAACTCGGAATTGATGCGAACAACGGTCTTGGCGACTTGTACAAGCGCCTGGAAGGTAATGCCAAGGAAGCCGAAGTCAAGGCCGCTATTGATGCAGCGCTCGCCGCTGGCCCGGACCTCGCGATGGTCGATTCCGCAAAGGGTATCACCAACTTGCACGTGCCCAGCGATATCATCATCGACGCTTCGATGCCCGCGATGATCCGCAACTCAGGCTGCATGTGGAACAAGAAGGGCGAACTCCAGCAGGTGAAGGCTTGCATTCCCGACCGTTGCTACGCGGGAATCTACGATGCCGCTATCGAGTTTTGCAAGAAGAACGGCGCCTTTGACCCGAAGACTATGGGTACGGTGCCGAACGTTGGCCTCATGGCCCAGGGCGCCGAAGAATACGGCAGCCACGACAAGACGTTTATTGCCAAGGGCAAGGGCGTCATCCGCGCCGTGAATGCGGAGGGCGAAGTGCTCTTGCAGCAGGATGTGGAAGCAGGTGACATCTACCGTATGTGCCAGGCGAAAGACGCCCCGATTCGCGACTGGGTCAAACTCGCCGTCACGCGCGCTCGCGTGAGCAACACGCCCGCCATTTTCTGGCTGGACCCGAACCGCGCCCATGACCGCGAAATCCAGAAGAAGGTGGAAGTCTACCTGAAGGATTACGATCTCTCCGGCCTTTCTGTCAAGATTTTAAGCCCGAAGGATGCAATTGTCGAGACCATGAAGCGCGCCAAGGCCGGCCTCGACACCATCAGTGTCACCGGCAACGTGATGCGCGACTACCTCACCGACCTTTTCCCGATTCTCGAAGTCGGAACTTCTGCCAAGATGCTCAGCATCGTGCCGCTCATGGCTGGCGGCGGACTCTTCGAAACGGGTGCAGGCGGATCTGCCCCCAAGCAGGTGCAGCAGTTCCTCGCCGAAAACTACCTCCGCTGGGATTCGCTCGGCGAATACTTCGCTCTGGTCCCCGCTTTCGAGCAGGTCGCCTCGACAACCGGTAACGCCAAGGCCAAAGTCCTTGCCGACACGCTCGACGAGGCGAACGGGAAAATTCTCGAATTCAACCGCACACCTGCCCGCAAGATTGGCGAACTCGACAACCGCGGCTCACACTTCTATTTGGCCCTCTACTGGTCGCAGGCTCTTGCCGCCCAAAAGGACGACGCCGCACTTGCCGCCAAGTTCGCCCCGGTCGCCAAGGCTCTCGCCGAAAACGAACAGAAGATTGTTGCCGCATTTGCCGCCGAGCAGGGCAAACCCGCCGATATCGGCGGTTATTACCTGCCGAAGCCGGAACTCCTGAAGAAGTGGCTCCGCCCGGTTGATGCTTTCAACAAGGTTGTTGATTCTTTATAACGTTTGTCCCCTTTTGACGGGTTGTACCTTTAGGCGGCCTCTAAAACGTTTTTTAGAGGTCGTCTTTTGTTTTTTTATGGCAGCTTTTGAGAATTTGTATATATTTTGAACGAAAAAGGGTGACTAAAATGAAAAAAGTAATTTCTTTAAGTTTTCTGTTGTTGAATGTGATAACTTTGTTGTGCGCTTGTGATGGGAAGAACAATTCTTCACGTGCGGTCGCTATTGACGAAGATGAAGAAGCCAAAGCCCAAAGACAGATGGAAGTTTGCGCCAATCGGTATGGCAATAGATTGGATGATGCCCAGTGGAAGGAATCATTTAGTGAATTGAGTCTCATGAAAGATGAATTGTTTACTAAAGCCAGTTCTGTGGCGTATGATTACTCGAACTACATGGAAGGTCGTGAAATTTCGTACGATGAAGAATCTGGACGCTTTCGTGTTTTGGTGATGGATGTCGATAAAGAAAAGAAAGACTCCCTTGAGGCTTATATTGATGGATGCTCGTTCTGGTTTAAAGGTTTTGATTCGTTTAAAAGTGATACCTTTGAAATCAGTCCTTGCCTTTGCAAAGAAGAAGATGGAAAAACTCTTTATTTGAACAAGAAGAGCGATTCTGATTCAGAAGAATCAAGTTCGTCGGAGTCCCTCAATTCTGACTCGTCTTCTGCCCGCGGCTCCAGTTCGTCTTCTGTCCGCGGCTCCAGTTCGTCTTCTGTCCGCGGCTCCAGCTCGTCGTCTGTCCGCGGCTCCAGTTCATCTTCTGCTCGCAGTTCGAGTTCTTCTTTTGACCGCAGTTCCAGTTCTTCTGTATCTCGCAGATCAAGTTCGTCTATGGAAGAAATTGTTTCTGAATATTCTTCGGAACGCGAGTCCAGTTCATCAAAAGTTGTTGTAGTATGCCCGGAGAGACCGGCTGATGTATTGCCTGACTCAAGGGAATATACTGTCGCTTACGAATTCAACGATCCTAACAATATAGGGAAGGATTTCTTTGGCCTGAATGAAGCCCATGCTGGTGAAGGGAATCCTAGAGGTGATTGCGACAACATTGTTTTGGATGGTCACTCTGGCTTGATAATTCCTTTGAGCGAGACGTTCACGACGAACGCATTTTTCATTGAAACCCGGATTTATCCAGAAGCATTTGATGATATGCAGAATATAATTGTGTCGGAACCTCCTGGAAGCGGCTATAGTGGGTGGCAATTGCGCTTGGATAATGGAAAATTAAGATTCCATCTTCGTGATTTTGGAAAGGATAATAGCCATTGGACCATATTTGATGCCGGAACGGTTCCCCTAAATGAATGGACGACTATTTTGGTCGTAAGATCCTTGTCAGGAACGGTGGAAATCTGGGTTAACGATGAGATTGCTTTCACAGGAGAATATTCTGGAAATGCTGTTAATGTCACTTATGATCTTGGAATCGGTTACGATGCTGTGGTTCAAGGCGGACATGACGATCGATTCTTTATAGGAAAAATAGATTATCTCCGTTTTGGAAAAGTTTCAGAATAAAAAAGGGTAACCGAAATGAAAGGATTGGGTCTTTGGAGTTCCCTGTTATTGGGGTCGATGACTTTATTGTGTGCTTGCGGCGCAAGAGATCATTCTGCACAAGTGATTGTGATTGGAAATGACCCGGACACGGAAATTAAGACTCCGGAAGAATTTAGGGATATAGACTCTAGCTCTCGCACCTATGCGGTCGCTTATGAATTCAACGATCCTCAAAACTTGGGGAAAGACTACGTTGGGTTGAACAATGCCAAAATTGGTGAAGGAACCCCTGAGGGCGATGGAGAAAATCTTCTCTTGGATGGGCGTTCTGGCTTGAAAATCCCGTTGAGTGGAACATTCAAGACAAATGCGTTCTTCATTGAGACTCGAATTTATCCAGAAGCATTTGATGATATGCAGAATATAATTGTGTCGGAGCCCCCAGGAAGTTTCTATAGTGGGTGGCAATTGCGTTTGGATGATGGTGAATTAAGATTCCATCTTCGTGATTATGGAAAGGATAATAGCCATTGGACCATATTTGATGCCGGAACGGTTCCCCTTAGAACATGGAGCTACATCTTTGTTGAAAGATCCTCTTCGGGCAGGGTCATAATTTGGGTTGACGAAAAGATTGCATTCTCGGGGTACTATCCTGGCAATGTTATTAATGAAGATTATGACCTCGGAATCGGTTATGATGCAATGCAACAAAGCGAACATACCAATCGATTCTTTGTAGGAAAAATAGATTATCTCCGTTTTGGCCGAGCTGACTAATAACGGAGCCTTTTCCTAGAACTTCTATTTACCCTCTGCTGCCGTCAATAATCCAGCGACAGAGTTCCTCGATGCTTTCGTAGTCGGGGAGGGTGCGCGTGAAGTTTTGCGACTTGCTGCGTTCAATGAAGTTGTTCCAGACGTTTTCGTTCTTGCCGTCGAGACCCAGGTGCTCTTCGATGGCGCCCTTGGTCCACACCCAGATTCCCTGGCTGCGCAACTTGGCGTGAATGCTCCGGATGGGGCGTTCGGCTTCGGGCATGGCGGCCATCATCGCGTAGGCTTTGGCGGCGGTGATGTTGCTGTGCTTGTTGACGGGGAGCCCGTTCACTAGGCGCAAATGGTTGTGGAATGCGAGTTCGCGGAACAGGTTGCGGCACATTTTGATGTCGGGGTCGTTCGCTTCGAGGAACCCGTCACGTGTGGCCGTTGTAAAGGCGTAGTCCAGGTCGACAATAGAGCGCGCCGGCATGTCCATGGCTTCGAGGACTTGCATGCTTTTGCGTGTGTTGCTCACGCCGCCTTGGCGTACGAGGGCGCACTTGATGAGTGCGAAAGATTGCCCGGTAATGCGTTCAAACAGGGCGGGCAGCACGCGCCATTCGGTCTTGCCCTCGGTCAGCAGCACATAGTCGGCGAAAAGGAGCTCGTTGCTGTTCGACAAGCTGAACAGCATTTGCAACTGGCTGGGTGCATCTTGAATGACTTGCCGCACGGCGTCTTCCATTCGTTTGCGCATGAAGGTGCCACGGTCTTTGTTCTTACGGATGAGGAGCGAAGTGCTTACGTCTTCGCTGGTGACCATCTGTGCGGAATGGGTGGCGAATACCACCTGGTATCCTTCGTTGGAAAGGTTCTTGAGGGCAACGCGCACGAGTTCCACGGCCTGCGGGTGCAGGTACAGTTCGGGCGAATCGATGAGCAGCATGGTGCGGCTCAGGTAGTGGTTGTTGTGGTGCTTCTTGATTTCGGCGAGGTAGCGGATGAGCGCCATCTGGATAGCTCGTTGCGATCCTGCCCCCATCCTGGAAATGTCGCGCTGGAATCCGTCGTCTTCGTCGATGACCTTGATGGTGGCTGTCTTGAGGAATGTCTCGAGTGTCGGTATCGGGATGTCGAGTTCGACATGGACGCTCGGGAAGAGCGGCCTCAGTGCCGTATTGACATCCCTGTCGAATGCCTTGATTTCTTCAGCACGTTCGTCGCTGCCTGGCGAAAGGATTTCGCTGAACTGTGCGAGGACGTCGTTGAGTTCTCCACCGAACCGGCGTTCCAGCGGTTTGAAA
This sequence comes from uncultured Fibrobacter sp., assembly GCF_947305105.1. Taxonomy (NCBI): domain Bacteria; kingdom Pseudomonadati; phylum Fibrobacterota; class Fibrobacteria; order Fibrobacterales; family Fibrobacteraceae; genus Fibrobacter; species uncultured Fibrobacter sp. The sequence goes on from NZ_CAMZCS010000002.1 coordinate 89,637, forward strand.
ATTTCGTGCAGGAGCTTGGTGAATGCGCGGTTGCCTTCGAAATCCCAGATGGCGATGGATTCGGGGAACATGCGGTTGAATGCGCAAATGAATTTGTCGTTGACGCGGACCCATTCCTTGTTGTTCTTGCCGCTGCCGCGCTTGTTCGAGGGCACGTATGCCCAGAGTTCTATGTTCTCGGGGATTTCGCCGGGAATGCGTTGCACCTTCTTGATGCGCATGGCGTACCCGCTGATGAAGGGCCTCACTTCTTGCGCCTTTTCTTCGCCTAGGCGGTTCAAGATTTGATCGGTAATACCGTCGAAGTATCCTTCCACTTCTACGGCGCGGTTCGGGTCGTCAAAGTAAGAAATGTCCAAAGAAAAGTTGGCCAGCAGCCATCGGATACCCATGAGGATGTTCGTCTTGCCGGCGTTGTTGTAGCCGATAAGTGCCGTAAAACTGCTAAGAGGGAATGTCTCGTTTTGTATGGAACGAAGGTTCGAGATGGTGATATGCGATAGTCTGAGTGCTGGCGGTTGCATAACCTGAATGTATAAAAAAACAAAAGCGGATGCTTCGAAATTCGTGTTTTTTTGGGAAAAGTTGAGAAAAATCAAGCGTAAAGCCGTTTTTGGGACGGTTTTGTGTTTTTTTTATCACGAAAAATGCCAAAATAGAGAAAAAAACGCTTTTTTGGCTGAAAAAAAGACTATTCTTTATGCAGAAATCTTAAACTAATTCCATAAGGGTTGGAAAGATGAAATATTCTAAAATCATGCTTGGTACAGCATTGGTCTGTGCCACTGCTACTTCAATTTTTGCCCAGGAAACGCTCCGCAGTCTGGCCGAAGAAAGGGGCCGTTACATTGGGGCCATCCTGAACAGCGAATGGTTCAATAACGCTATCGAATCTCAGTTCGAGGAAATCCACAAGGCACAGTTCAATGCGGTTGTTGCTGAAAACGAAATGAAGTTTGACGCGACGGAGCCCAACAAAGGCCAGTTCAGCTACGCCAAGGGCGATAAGATGGTTGAATATGCGAAGGCGAACAAGATGCGTGTCCGCGGCCATGCCCTCGCTTGGCACAGCCAGGTTCCCGGCTGGGTGAACAATATTCGCGACAAGAAACAGCTCCTTGACGTTCTTAAGAACCATATCGACAATGTGGTTGGGCACTGGAAGGGTGAAATCGCCGAATGGGACGTGGTGAACGAGGCTGTCAACGATGATGACCATACTTGGCGTTCCAATGGCTCTGTCTGGTTCCAGACGATTGGTGCCGAATTCCTCGACTCCGCTTTCGTGTGGGCTCATGCTGCCGACCCGGATGCCGAACTTTGTTATAACGACTACGCCATCGAATGGGGTGTGGGTGCGGGCAGCAAGGGCGGTTTTGTCGTGGACCAAGTGAAACGCTGGAAGGCTAGCGGCATTCCTATTACTTGTGTGGGCACACAGACCCACATCGAAATTTCCCACGAAACGACACCCCAGAACGTTCGCGCTCTTGCCAAGGCTCTTGCCGAGCATGATGTCGTCTTGAATATCACCGAACTGGATATCGGTTTCCCGAAGAACTCTGCAAACAATCTGGGGGCTTCCGATTATGCCAAGCAGGGCCATCTCTATCGCCAATTCATGGACGTGTTCCTCGAAGAACCGAACATGGGTGAATTCATGATTTGGGGTGTGACCGATGCCCACAGTTGGCTTGACGCTTCCCAGGGCAAGACGCAGGGCCTCATTTACGACAAGCAATACAAGGCGAAGCCGGCCTACGACAGCCTCATCGCAAGCCTCAAGGCTCACCCTGCTTCGGAAGTGAAAACTCCGTATAAGTCTGCTGCAACGCAGGATACCACGGCCCAGGATACGACGACTCGGGATACTACGGTGCGGGATACGACTGTTAAAGACACGACAACTCAGGATACGGTTGCCACTCCGGGCCCTGTTGTGAGCGATACGGGCAATGTCAGCATCCGTCGTGGCACTGCGACATTGACGGATGTTCGCATGAACCTCGTTGGTCGTACGCTGTCCATTGTGGGTGCTTCGAATGCGAAGGTCCAGGTCTTCGATATGCGTGGCCGCCCGGTCTATAGTGCCGTTACGAGCAAGGGCTCTGTCGATCTTTCCGCGATTTCTGACGGCCTGTATGTCGTCCGCGTCAAGGTCGGTTCGAAGACCCTGGAACGCCGCGTGGCACTTCGATAACAGTTTACTCTCTCTCTCTCTTCATCGACAGAAATGGCGGGCTTTTGTCCGCCATTTTTGTGATAAATGCATTTTTTTTGCGAAAATCGCTGTTTCCCTTATCAAGTTGTAAAGAAGTGCAACGTTAAATAAAATTTAGCGTTGATATTGTCTCAACAGGAATTATTTTTAGTAAAAATGGTTTGGGTTGTAGAGTTATCCACAATGAGGTTAAGGAAAATGAAGGTAACTCAATTTACGCATAGGGTGGTGCTCGTTGCCGCTTTAATTGGCATTGGCGCCTCAGTCGCCGGTGCTCAGGAAACTTTACGTAGCTTGGCCGAAGAACGTGGCCGCTACATTGGCGCAATCCTCAATTCTCAATGGTTTAGCGGTGGATTGCCAGCCGATTACGAAAAAATTCACAAAACAGAGTTCAATGCAGTCGTCGCTGAAAACGAGATGAAGTTTGATGCTACCGAAGGTAGCCAAGGACGATTCAGTTATGGTAATGGCGACAAGATGGTCAACTACGCCAAGCAGAACAACATGTATGCTCGTGGTCATGCTCTTGCATGGCACAGTCAGGTTCCGGGCTGGGTGAACAGCCACCGCAATAAACAGGAACTTCTTGGTATCCTCAAAAACCATATTAACAAGGTTGTGGGGCACTGGAAGGGTGATATCAAGGAATGGGATGTTGTGAACGAGGCCGTGAACGACAACAATACTCACGGCTGGCGTAGCCAGGGTTCCGTCTGGTTCGAAACCATCGGTGCCGAGTTCCTGGATTCCGCCTTCGTCTGGGCTCACGCTGCCGACCCGGATGCAGAACTCTGCTATAACGACTATGCCATTGAACAGGGAATTGGCCCCGGTTCCAAGGCCGGGTTCGTTCTCGATCAGGTGAAGCGCTGGGTCAAGGATGGCATTCCTATCACTTGCGTGGGTTCCCAGACTCACGTCGAAGATGTCACGACGGCCAAGGAATTTATCGGCGCTCCTGATAGCCTCCGCCATTTTGCTCAGGAACTCGCAAAGCTCGGCATCAAGCTGAACATCACCGAACTGGATGTCGGTTTCAAGAGCGGTCGTAGCGTCAGTGCCGAAGATCTTGCCCGTCAGGGTCAGGTCTACCGCCAGTTCATGGACGTGTTCCTCGAAGAACCGAACATGGGCGTGTACCTGATTTGGGGTATCTCCGACAAGTGGAGCTGGCTAAGCCAGTTGAACAGGCAGAAAGGCCTTATCTATGATGAAAACCTGAAGAAGAAGCCCGCTTACGATAGTATCGTCGCTAGCTTCAAGGCCCACCCGCCTGAGACGGTGAAGAGCCCGTACAAGGACAGCTTTGTCCCGGATACGACCAAGAAGGATTCCTCTGCAACAACCGATAGTACGCAGAAGGCGGATTCCACGAAGACGGCCGATTCCACCAAGACCACGACTCCGGGCGATTCCTCGCAGGTCGTCGCTACTCCGGGTGATTCCTCTAAGGTCACGGCTCCGGCGGATTCGACGAAGGTGGGCGATGATACTCCCATTCAGGTGCGCAGGGCGAATGTCCCGCTGGGTATGAGCCTTTCTGGCCGTATGCTCAGCGTTACTGCAAGGGGTGCAACTGTCGAGGTGTTCAACTTGCAAGGCCGTCCAGTGTTTAACGGCAAGGCGGTTGATGGTTCTGTTAACCTCACCAGCATGAACAGCGGACTCTATGTGGTGCGCGTGAAGTCGGGTTCCAGCAGCCTCGTCCGCCGCGTCGTCCTCAAGTAAAATTGTTGATAAATTTGGACAAAAGAGGATTCCCCTAGATTTGGGGAGTCCTTTTTTTGTGTTTTGGGTATATATTAATAAGGGGAGAAATTGTTGTTGAATTTGGAGAAACTTATGCCTGCCCGAATGTGCTATCGTAACATTGTCTTATGTATCGCGTTCGTCTTTTGGGCGGCTTGCAACAACGATTCAAGCAGTAATACCGCTGTTGAAATCAGTGCGCCCGACGAAGTTTCGTCTAGTACCGAGGTTGTGACTGAAATATCGAGCAGCTCCGTATCAAGTAGCTCCACAGCTCAAGAAATCTCGAGTAGTTCTAAAATTCAGGAAGATTCCGTCTCCATCGGCATTTCGAGTAGTTCAAAAAATCAGGAATCATCCTCTTCCAGTGTGGCTTCGAGCAGTTCCAAAATTTCTAGTTCCTCTGGAGTAAATGCTGATTATCCCTATACATTATGGCGCCAACCTTCGGTTCATTGCTGGGATACGACGTACATGAATCAAATATCTTGCTCATCATTCCGTCCAGAACCGCAAATGGATAAATCGGACATTTCGGCCTCCCTGGGTCCTGGTGGTATGACAATGCCCTCGTATTGTATGCAGAGATTCATATCTGTATATGTGTGTGAAAATGGAATGAAATATCCCACGAACATGTTTTCCCTGATTGGCGACACCATTGTACAGTGTTCGTTTGACAATTTGGATGGTAGATGTATACCTGCGGAAGTCGCTTGTGCAAAAAAGATTGAAGATGCAGAGGCGAGTACGGAATACCCTTACATGTTGAAAAAGGATTTGACAGTCAACTGTAAGGAAATGTACAAGATGAAACTGGAAAAGGACCGTATTCCATACGGAACTGATTTTGGTGGTTATGAATGGGTAAGGTGTACTTCGTACTATCTGTGTGAAGACGGGAATAGCTATGAATATGAAGATATGCTTCAGGAGGAATAAGGCATCTGCACGCATAGAGCGACCGAGGAATAGTTGAAAGCGCGAATTTTCAGGAAAGGGGCCCGCGAGGGTTCCTTTTTTATATAGATTAGTGGCATGAAACTCTTGGAACAATTCGATTACCGTGAACTCCCGCCTGTACTTTCCACCGATGCGATGCGTGCGCTTGATGCTGCAACGAAAGAAGAAATGGCGCGTGATGCTGGGGACGGCTCTACGGCTGTCGATGCGGGCTATTGCCTCATGAAGCAGGCGGGTGCTGCGCTTTACCGGCATGTCGTGGATGTTCTGGAAAATATGGATGGCGCGCCCGGGCAGGGGGCGCCGCGCAAGGCGGTTGCGGTTTTTGTAGGCGGGGGCAATAATGGGGGCGATGGGCTAGTGTTCGCGAAGCTGCTGATTGAAGCGGGAATCCCATGCACCGTGTATTCGCTTGCCGCCGCCGAAAAGTTCAAGAACGAAGCGAAGTTGGCTCTGGATGATTTTGTACTGGCGGGCGGAAGGCTTGCCGCCTATGCACCGGCTGGAACGGGTGCGCATTTCTCGCTGGTCGTGGATTGCATGCTCGGAAATGGCGCCTCCGGTGAATTGCGGGAATTGTATGCGGCCGCAGTCCGCGACATCGGGGACTGGAACGTTCCGGTTGTCGCGGCAGACGCCCCCACCGGTTATGACTCTCGCGAGCATTTGCGCCGAGAACCCTGTATCAACGCCGTGGAAACGGTGTTGTTCGGGTTCCCCCGGCTTGACGCGTATATTCGCGAAGGGGGGAAGTTTTTTGGCCGGCCCATTGTCGCTCCGCTTGCTTACCCAGATTCCCTTGTCTGCAAATTCGACGAAAAAATTTATTTGGCGACAGAATCCCTGATACCCCAATTGTTGCCGAAACGGGACGAATGGGGTGACAAACGCGAGCAGGGCTGCGCCATGATTGTCGCGGGTTCGGGGAACATGCCGGGTGCCGCAGTGCTTTGTACACGGGCTGCGCTCCGTAGTGGCGTTGGCCTTGTAACGCTTGCCAGCCCAGAAGCGGTCATGCCCGTGTTGCAGGCGAAACTTTCGGAACCCGTTTTCTGTAACTTACAAGACATGGCTGGCCAGGATGCCGACTCTGTCGATGACCGAGCAATGGCGCTTGCTCCGGCACATATTCCGCAGATTCTTGAGAAGGCAAAACATTGTCAGGCTCTAGCCATCGGGCCGGGGTTATCTGGTGCTGAATGTACTCGTGATGCTGTCCTTGAACTTCTCCCGCAAATCAAATGCCCGATGGTCATCGATGCCGATGCATTGAACGCGATAGCCTCTCTCAACAAGACCGTTGCAAGTACCACGTCGGGAGCGGCATCGTTTTTGCGTGGGATTACAATTCTGGGTGTCCTTACGCCGCACCGTCGGGAATGCGAAAGGCTTTTCGGCCCCCTTCCTGCAAGCAGCATTGATTTTCCGGCCCACTTACGCAATATTGCCCAGATTACGAATAAAGTCTTGCTCCTGAAGGGGGCGCCGACATTCGTCGCCATTCCCGACGGGCGTGTCTACGTGGTGCCGGCCTGTAATTCGGGCCTTGCCAAGGGCGGTTCCGGCGACGTGCTTACGGGTATTATCGTGGCTCTGCTTTCGCAGGGGCTGGCTCCTCTAGAAGCGGCTGTGTTGGGGGCATTGCTCCATCAAAAGGCAGGAAAAATAACCCGAGATGAACTCGGCCCGTATTCAATGCTCCCTGGAGATATTGTCAAAAAGATTTCTAGGGCGTTTGTCGTCCCTTGATCATTTTCTGGGAAGCCAAGCCCAGTCATCCAAGTCGCTGTCGTATTGGCAAGTGACTGTTTCCCCTGAGGCTTCAATGTAGACGGTTGTTTCGCTTTCGGAAACGTCGCAGCTGAACATGTACAGGTCTATGTCTTTAGCGACATGGTATTCGTTGTTGGACTGTGCGCCTGCTACCTTGGATGTTTCATTGCCGCAAGTAACGAAAGAAGTCGCTACAAGAAAAAGAGCAAGGGGTAGTATAATTCGTTTTTTCATCCTATCCTCATTTCACCACGGCATAATTTAAAATTTCGCGTGACGAAAGTCACATTTGTAACATGAAAAAAAGAATTAAAAGCATAAAAACACAACAATGTAAATGTTTATAAACAAAAGAATGACCTTTTGAGGGGTTTAAAGGTAAAGTTCTCTAAATAAAGGCTTCTGACACGCATGTTTTTCTACATTCAGGACATGCCCGAAAAGACACTACTTTTGCTCGACTCCTACGCGCTCGCGTTCCGCATGTTCTACGCTTACTCGCAAAACCCGCTCAAGAACAGCCAGGGTGAAGAGGTTTCGATGATGCACGGTTACTGGGGTGCCGTCCTCCGTATCCTTGCGAAGCACAAGCCGACGCATTTTGCGATTGCGCGCGACGTAGCGCACACGAAGACTTTCAGGCACGAACTTTATCCCGACTACAAGGCAAATCGTGGACCCATGCCCGAAGAGATGGCGGCACAGATGCCGCTGTTGGGCGAAAGCCTTGAAGCAAGCGGAATCCCGTTGCTCTCGGAGCCGGGTTACGAGGCGGACGACGTGATGGCGAGTACCGCAACTGCCGCTGTCGAGGCGGGCTTTGACCATGTGGTGATTCTCAGTAAGGACAAGGACATGTCGCAAATCGTAAGCGACAAAATCCACCTTTTCCACTTGACGAAGGGTGCCGACGGTATTGATTTTGGCCCGGAACAAGTGCTTGAAAAATACGGGCTCCCGCCGGAGAAAATCCGCGACTACTTGGCTCTTATGGGGGACGCAAGCGACAACGTTCCCGGTGTGCCGAAGGTGGGCCCCAAGACGGCTATCCAGTTGCTGAACGATTACGGCGACATGGACAATTTGTACGCAAACTTGGACAAGATTACAAAGAAAGGTTTGCATGACAACTTGGCGAACAACCGCGAGAAGGCTTTTTTGAGCCGAGAACTGGTGACGCTCCAGACCAAACGCGCTTTTAGCGGGAATTTAGATGCTCTTGAATACAACGGCCTGCATGTGGATACGCTTGCTGCGATGTTCAAGGACCATGAAATCAACAGCTTGCTGCGATTGCTTGAAAATATCCCGAGCAAGACGGGATTCGTGCGTGAAGGTGCCGACGGCCCTTCGGCAAGCTCAGGGACCTTCGGCAATCAGTTCACTTCGGCCAGTTACCCTGTCGATGAACTGCCGACCTACGTATGCGTCGACAACGATAAGGCTTTTGAACAGATGAAGGCGGAATTTGCCGCATCTTCTATTGTGGGCGTTGATACCGAGACGGACGGTCTTGATCCGATGCAATGTAATTTGGTGGGGCTGTGCCTTGCCGCTGCCGATGACAATGGCAAGGTGGCGAAGGGTTACTACATCCCGCTTGGACATTCCGACGAAATCGGCTTCCCGCTTCCGGTCGGGAAGAACGGTAATTTCGACTTCAACAAGGCGAAGGATTGGTTCAGAGATTTAATTCAATCACCGCGCGAACTTGTGTTCCACAACGCCAAATTTGACTTGCATGTGCTCGCTCGCGCTTTCAAGATTCCGCAGTCCGACATCGACAAGGCGAACATCATCGACACGCTCATTGCCGCATGGATGCTTTCGCCGGGACAGTCTGGGCTAGGGCTCGACAACCAGGTGATGCAACGCTTGCAGCACGAGATGATTCCGATCGAAAATCTCATCGGGCGTGGCAAGAACCAGATTACGTTCAACCGCACGCCTATCAAGGATGCGACGGAATATGGCGCCGAAGATGCCGTCTATACACTACGCCTGTGGGATCCGCTCAAGAAGGACCTCGAAAAGTTTGACTATGTGAAGTATTTCTTTGAACAAGAAATGCCTCTGTTGAAAGTCCTCTACCAGATGGAAACGGTCGGTGTCGCTATCGATGTGCCTGCCCTCAAGACGCTGGAACAGGAATTGCAACACCGCATTGAAAAACTGGAAAAAGAAATCTGCGACATGGCGGGTTTCGAGTTCAACATCGGTTCTCCCAAGCAACTCGGCGAAGTACTTTTCGATACGCTTGGCCTCCCCGAAATCAAGAAGAGGAGTACCGATGCGGTCGTACTCGAGGAACTCAGCTACAAGGCCCCGCATCCGATAGTATTCTCTGTCATTGAGTACCGCGAACTCAAGAAGATGCAAAGCACCTACATTACGGTGCTCCCGATGCTGGTGAATCCGGAAACCAAGCGCATTCACACGAGCTTTATCCAGTGGGGTACCGCGACGGGCCGCCTCTCCAGCCGCGATCCGAACTTGCAGAACATTCCCGTGCGCAGCGACTTGGGCAAGAAAATCCGCGCTTCGTTTGTTCCGCAGGGCAAAGACAATGTGATCCTTGCGGTGGACTACTCGCAGATCGAGCTCCGCATGCTTGCGCACCTGAGCGGAGATGCGGCACTTATCGAAAGTTACAAGGAAGGCATCGACATTCATGCCCGCACTGCTGCCGCCATTTATGGCGTGGACATCAAGGATGTCACGAGCGACATGCGTCGCGACGCGAAGGTGGTGAACTTTGGTGTGCTCTACGGCATGACGGCATTCCGTCTCTCTCGCGACCTGAAAATCCCGATGGGGCAGGCGAGGGATTTCATCGAGGGGTATTTCGGAATGTATCAAGGTGTGCAACAATACATCGAAGATATCAAGACTTCTGCCCACCGTGATGGCTATGTGGAAACCTTATCTGGTCGCCGCCGCTATATTGCGGGTATCGACAGTTCCGACCGTATGGAATCGCAGATGGCCGAACGCATGGCGGTGAACACGCCTGTGCAGGGCTCCGCCGCCGACCTCATCAAGATTGCGATGATCCGCATCCAGAAGCGTATCAACGACGAAAATCTCCCGCTCCGCATGATGTTGCAAGTCCACGACGAACTTGTTTTTGAATGCCCCCGCGACCAGGTGGATGCAATGGCCCAGATGGTGAAATCCGAGATGGAAGGGGCCATGCAGCTCAAGGTGCCGCTTGTGGCGAGCGTTGGTTTTGGCGAAAATTGGCTCGAAGCGCATTAAGCGTTCGATTCGCGCTTTGTAGGGATGCTCCTAGTGTGATTTATTTCACACTTTGGCCAGTAAAGCATTCTGTATGTAATAAATATGGATTTGCTGGGCCATTATCAGTTTAGATTTATGAATGGTGGTGAGATCCTTTGGGTGTGTCCCTATGGATGTTTTGGTATATAAATAAAAAAGGATCAACTATGAAATACAATCACGTCTCACGTTGTACGGTGATTTTGGCGTCCCTTGCCCTTGCGGTGTTTACACATGCGCAAAGTCTCCCGAAAGCCGTTGATATTTATCCCAAGATGGGCCTCGGCTACAACATCGGCAACACGATGGAAGTTCCGGGCAACCAAGGGGGTCCCACAGGATGGGGCAACCCGTTCCCGGATGCAGCCTATGTAAAGGCTATCAAGGACGCTGGTTTCAATACCGTCCGCATTCCGTGTGCATGGGATACCCATGCCTCCAATGGCACCATCAGCGCAGGCTGGCTTGACACAGTCAAGACGGTTGTCGATCTCGTGATTGGTAACGGCATGTACGCCATTTTGAACAGCCACTGGGATGGTGGCTGGCTCGAAGACCACGTGTTTGATGGCCGGGGCTTTGACAAGGGCGGCGAAACGACCGTTGTCGCGACAGAGATTGCGGCTAAGCAGGAAAACTACTGGAAGCAGATTGCGACCAAGTTTGCCGAATATGACGAACATTTGATTTTTGCATCCGCTAACGAGCCCGGTGTGAATGACCCGTGGAACGGCGGTGCCGACAACGGCCAGTGGGCATTCGACGACGCTCGCATGCGCGTGCTCAAGAGCTATCACGAAGCATGTCTCAAGGCTGTGCGCTCTACCGGCGGTAACAACGCCACCCGTATCGTGGTTGTGCAGGCTCCGCGTACCGAAATTGAAAAGGCCCCGCTCCTTTCTTCGATGTACCCCGAAGACCCGGCGGGCGCTGGCTACACCATGGCCGAAATCCACTTTTACCCTTACCAGTTCTCGCTCATGACCGGCGGTGACGAAGATTGGGGCAAAATGTTCTACTACTGGGAAGACAAGACTCCGGGCAACGACGCTGCGCACACTTGCTCCGGCACGGCGCTCGGTTCTAAAAGTTCCATCGATGAGCTGTTCGGCGGCCTCAAGACCCGTTTCTACGACAAGGGCATTCCGGTCGTGATTGGCGAGATGGGTGCGGTCAAGCGTCTCAATGCCCTTTCCGGCGATAACCTCAAAGCGCATCTCGAAGCGCGTTCTGCCTGGTACGGCTATACGGTCGCTTCGGCAAAGAAGAACGGTCTCGTTCCTTGCGTATGGGATACCGGTGACGAAGGCGATGGCAACTTCACGATTATTCGCCGCCAGGTCAACAAGTTCGGTGGCAACGTGGGCGACATCGTCGATGTGGAAACCTTGAACGCCATGCGCGAGGCCTATGGCCAGGCGAGTGTTCCGGGCAACACCATTGATTCCACCGTCAAGGAAAGCGTCTCGACCGAAGACAAGGCGCTCCACATCATTTACAAGACTGTGCAGTCCGATACGAGCGAGGCGGGTACCATGCGCATCAATTTGAGTGATGCAGATTGGAGCCAGTATGTCGCCATTTCGTTTGATATGCGTGTCGACGGAGTGTCAGCCGGTCCGTGTACCGATGCGACCCGCGAAGGCTGCGGTACAGATGGTTGGGCCAGCGTGTCTGTGTTCAATATGTCCGGCGAATGGGCTTGGAAAGAAGTGAGCCTCGGAAATGTCTCGACCCTTACCACACTTGCGAACCATAAGATTGAATTTGGCGATGGCGAAGGTAAACTTGCGATTGTCGACATTACCAAGATGAATGCTATCGGTATCAATTTGTACGGAACGCAGTTCACTGGTGACATGTACCTCGACAACATGCTTCTCTGGAAGGCCGACGGCACTGCCGATACGTTACTGAACTTCAACAAGAGCAAACCCTCGCTGGATGGTATTGCCTCGGGTGAACTTATCCCAGCGAATGCCACAGGTGACTGGGGTGCAAGTTCCACGAGTGATAAGACCGGAATCTGCATGCCGCGTGTCGCAAAGGCTATGGGCCTTCGCCTGGATGTCGGTCAGGGCCTTGTTGCTGCGACCTTTTCAGCAAACCGTTCGGGTGCTGGCTCGGTGATACTTATGAACTCTATTGGCCAGGTGACTGCTCGCCAGGAATTCTCTGCGGTCAAGGGAATGAACCGCATTGAACTGCGCAGCAACTACCGCGGCCCCGCAATGCTTGTCGTAAAACAAGGCGGCCAGCAGTTTGTGCAGAAGGTGATACTGAAATAACTTTCCTCGAATTTGGGTGTGGAAAGTCCTCCGCGGTGATTGCCGTGGAGGACTTTTTCATAGACTAAAAATGGTATGTGGAAATCGTGCCGATATTTAGAACTACTTCCGTGTCTTCATGTGACTGCACTACAAACCTTATCGCCGATAAATGCTTTGCTGCGATTTCGCCGACGCTGCCCTCCAAATTTTCCGAAGGAATCTGCTCGGTCGGGAGAGCAAAATCGCTCCAGCGAACACACTTTTGCCATTCCGATTCAGGCAAAATAATATACGGATTGGCACCGAATACGGCATTTAGCGAATCGCTAACATCAAGTTCCACTGTTAGAGGAATTGTACTAAAATATTCAAAACACATGCCACCCCAATTCGAAACATCGACAGGAACATTGGCCAAGTTGAAACCTAAAATAACATAAGGGTCGTCCGTCATTACTTCGCGCAGCAATTCATCGCCCGTTGTCGTGTCGTTCTCCAATTCATCGCTTTTTTTCGCTTCCCGCTGCAAGGTTATACCGCGACATATACCGCAAGTTAGATCAGGGTGTTGTGCCAGTACTGATTCATATGGCAACGAGGATGAATCCAAGCGAGCACCTTCGATGGGTACTAGCCATGTCTGATATGGCGACATGGATGAATGGCCTCCTTTTGCAGAATCCGTTTCCACAAACCATTCGCCATCTTCGACAGCGTGCGAAGGCCAAATTCCCTTTGCATATCTAGCGGTACGGACTCGAGGAAATCCAATATTTCCCGTCATGAGGTCGCCTACACACGGTTTCGAGCCTTTGCCGTTGCTTATACAGATTGGCAAATCCGTATTGCTCTTAAACTCTCTGAATTGGCTTCCGATTGCACCAATCCCAAAACTGTAATCGCCCTCGTCTGCTTGAATTTTAAACCTTAAGCCGACCAATTGCAATGAAGCTTGACTTCCGACATACAACTTCCATTGATTTTCGTCTGCCGTGGAGTCGATCTCAAGTTGTTTGCTTTCTTTCAAAAATTGGGGTACATTTTCCACTCCGTCCGGCAAACGGAATTCATCCCAAGGAAGGCAAGTTTTCTCTATAGACGAAGACCTGGAAAGTTTTGCAGCAGGTAAGTTGTAATCCAATATTCTATGAAGCGAATCAGGCAAAACAAGTTCTACCGAAATATCCGTCTCTGAATAATATTCCACACAAATTCCCCGCCAGTTCCAAGCTTCAACATATGTCGGGTTCCCTGCAGAATCCTTGGCAAGATTAAAGCTGACGGCCACCGCAGGGGCTTTTTGTGATGTTCCTTGTTTCAAAGATGCCCTACCACAAAGCCCTTTGCAAGATTCTACAACGCCAACCAAAGAACTGTCTTCACCAAGCGAAACCGGCCAAGCGATAGACGATTCTCCACCACGGGCTGCATCTGTTTCTATGAACCATCGGCCGTCCTGTTCCATGGGCCTGTACGAGCTTTCCGACACTTCATCCTCTTTATAGAACGTATAAAGCAATGACTGGACATGGTCCTTATCTTTTAGCGGGGTCCATAGGCTTCCGTCGTCACCACTCAGCAAAAGCCAATTGGTGTAAATACTGGATGAGGAACTTGTTTCCGCCTGAGAACTGGATGAGAGATTCCTGTGAGCCGTTTTTAGCGGATCCTTCACCTTGGTCCCGACATGCCGGACATTGAATTTATATTCGCCGGAATCGGCCTGGATTCTAAATTTCAACCCGAGAAGTTGACTTGCTGCTTTTTCGCCAACAACCTCTTGCCAAGATTTAGGAAGCTCATTTGACTTGGTCGAAAGCGCGAACTCATCCCAACTAACACATTTCGTTATTTCGGATCCATCCTTTGATTTTGTCAAAGATGCAGATGGCAACTCGTCGCCAAGTTCATGTTCAAGCGAGTCCCCCAAATCAAGCACAATCAATGGATTCGCTTCTGACGTATATGTCATGCAAACGCCGCCCCAGCTCGATACATCGACAGGAACGGGTTCCCCACTTTCGTCTCTCGCGATTACAAAGCCCACCCCTGCATACGGGCTGCTGGTCATCGAGCCTTTTTTCAAGACGGCGGTTCCGCACAACCCCTGACACGAATCAATAACGGACGACAAGGAATCTGCTCCATCGGTCAATTGAGCGGGCCACGATATGTACGACGTGCCTCCTTTTTTTGCATCACTTTTGGCATCCCAGTACCAATGACCGTCGGCGACGGCGCCTTTAGGCAATCCTGCCACACTGGCTGTAAAATCGACTCGATAATCACCTCTCGACGGATCCCACAGGACGCTGCCGTCAGCTTGGACCGTATTCGGTTCAGTCGATGTCCCCGTAACGTTTTGGTCGTCCAGACAACCTGTAGCCGCGAGTGCAATGGCCCCGCATGTTATATAAAATTTTGTTCTCATCCTAATCCTCCTTATTGCCCGTAATTTCTTTCGAAAGCGGGAACAGTTGTAAATTCAACCTGTAAACTTGTGTGATATCGCCGCAAGCCTCTGCGATCGCAGTAATTCTTTTCCGGCACGCGTCAAGTTCCGCGACGATCTTTTCATACGCTTCGCGGTTGACGCCCATCGTGATGCCGGTAATGTTTCGTTCGCTTGCGCTGAAACGGTCCAACGAATCAATGGCCAGATTGCCCATTTCTCGGTGCATGGAGCGTATCGCGAGCGGGAGCCCTTCCTTGGAACCTTCGACAGACTTTTCGGTCTGCTCGTAAACGTTTTCCGCCGTCTGCCGGAGCAATCCGCTCCGTTCAAGGAACTGGAGCGATTTGCGGATTTCGATTGCCGAGACTTCCTGCGTGCACATCTTGGCGATTTTTCCCGGCATAGCGCCTGGCATCAAGGGGGCAAGTTCGCGGACGACCGGATTTTTCCAGCTGTCGTAATATTCAAAGGCGTCCTTGTCGATGATGTGGACCTTGTGCGCAACGGCGATGGACTGCATCACGTCCAGGAACTTTTTCTTTTGTGAATCCTTTTTGGCGTTGCCGAACTGGACCATCGCCTCGAAGTATGTTACTTCGTGACCGACAAGGCCAATCGACTTGGCCACGCGTTCCATAGTCGTCTTGCTTAAATTAGTCTTGCCTTCGCAAACCGTCTTGAGGTAGGAGGGCGAAACGAATCCCGCAATTTTCGCAAACTCTCGCCACGAAAAAGCAGAAGTCCTCTTGCGTTCTTCGTAGTAGTCGCTCAAAAAGGCGTGATAATCTTGATATTCAATTATCGGTTTCATGTTAATTAATATACGCTTTGAAAAATCAAAAGTCAATAGTTTATAGTACATTTTTCCTATTTTTGTCCATTTTTTGCAATTTTTTGTTAGTTGTAAAACGGATAATTTCTATTTATAGTACACTGTGTACTGTATGTAAAAACGGATGTGCTTGTGGCACATCCCTTTTCAAATAAGTTTCTAATCTTGTTGGCTACTAGTTTTTCCTGCGGCTCTTTTCCTCGTCCTTCTTCTCCTGCACAATCGCGTCGATGACGGCAGCGACGGTCAGGTTGAAGATGTCGTGCACGGAGGCATCGGAGTCGGTGAAGTGCACCGGCTTGTTCAGGCCCATCTGCACGGGACCGATGGATTCGCCCACGCCCATCTCGAGGAGCATCTTGCAAGTCGTATTTGCAGAGGAAAGGCACGGGAAGATGAGCGTGTTGACGGTCTGGCCCTTGAGCTTGTTGAAGGGGTACTTCGTGTCGCGCAGTTCCTTGTCGAGCGCCACGTTCACCTGCATTTCGCCATCGAGTACGTAGTCCGGGAACTGTTCGTGAATCATGCGCACCGCGTCGCGGGCCTTGTTGGCCGTACCGCGGGCCGCTTCCTTGTCGCTACCGAAGTTTGCATAGCTCAGCATCGCCATCACGGGCTCGTGTGCGAAGAAGCGGACGGCGTCGTGCGTGAGCTTCACGATGTCCACGAGCGTTTCGGCATCGGGATCGCGGTTCACGAGCGTATCGGCCAGGAAGAACGTTCCCTTGCGGGTGCTCAGAATGTGCATGGCGCCGAAGTGCTTGTATTCTTCGCGGATGCCGATGATATCCTTCGCGAGTTCGATGGTCTCGGAGTACTTGGAGTAACCGCCGGTAATGAGTGCGTCGGCGTCGCCTTCCTTCACCATCATCATGCCGAAGTGGTTCGGTTCGAACATGTCGTCGCGGGCTTCTTCGAACGTCACGCCGTTGCGGCCGTTCTCTTCGGCGTAAACAGCGGCGTACTTGCGGCGGCGTTCGAATTCTTCGGGCGAACGCGGGTTCACGATCTTGATGCCCGTGAGGTCGAGCTGTTCCTTGTTCGCCATCATCTGGATGCGTTCGGGGTTACCGAGCAGAATCGGATGCGCGATGCCTTCGATCTTGGCCTGCACGGCGGCCTTGAGCATGTTGAGGTTTCCGCCTTCGGCAAACACCACGCGCTTGGGGTTGCTGCGGGCGGTATCGCTGAACTGGCGGATAAGCTTGTTGTCGTAGCCCATCATGTCGCGGAGTTTGTCGTAGTAAGCGTCCCAGTCGGTAATCGGCTTGCGGGCCACTTCGCTTTCGATGGCGGCCTTTGCGACGGCAATGGAAACTTCCGTAAGGAGGCGCGGGTCCAAGGGCTTCGGAATCAAGTATTCCTTGCCGAAGGTAAAGCGCTGGGCGTTGTAGGCGATGTTCACCACATCGGGCACGGGCTGGTGGGCGAGGGCGGCAATCGCACGCACGGCGGCATGCTTCATGTGTTCGTTGATGCAGGTGGCGCGCACGTCCAAGGCACCGCGGAAGATGTAGGGGAAACCGATGACGTTGTTCACCTGGTTCGGGTAATCGCTGCGGCCCGTTGCAAAGATCAAGTCGCCGCGGCTCGCCATGGCTTCTTCGTAGCTGATTTCGGGAGTCGGGTTCGCGAGTGCGAAGACAATCGGCTGGTCGGCCATGCTGCGCACCATTTCACGCGTGAGGATGTTTCCCTTGGAAAGGCCCACGAATACGTCGGCACCCTTCATGGCGTCGGCGAGCGTTTCGATGTCGGTGCGGTCGGTCGCAAAGAAGGCCTTCGCTTCGGTAAGGCCCTTGCGGTCTTTGCGGATGACGCCCTTGCTGTCGCACATGACCAAGTTTTCCTTCTTGAGACCGAGCGACAGGTAGAGTCGCGTGCAGGCGCAAGCGGCTGCACCCGCACCGTTCACCACCATCTTCACGTTGCGGATGCTCTTGCCCGCGACTTCAATGGCGTTCAGTAGGCCGGCAGAAGAAATGATGGCCGTGCCGTGCTGGTCGTCGTGCATCACGGGAATGTCAAGTTCGGCCTTCAGCGTGTCTTCAATTTCGAAGCATTCCGGAGCCTTGATGTCTTCGAGGTTGATGCCGCCGAACGTCGGGGCGATACCCTTCACGATTTCGATGAACTTCTTCGGGTCTTTCTCGTTGATTTCGATGTCGAAGACATCGATGCCGGCGTAAATCTTGAACAGAAGTGCCTTGCCTTCCATCACCGGCTTGCCCGCAAGCGCGCCGATGTCGCCGAGGCCGAGCACCGCGGTACCGTTACTGATTACGGCGACCAGGTTTCCCTTGCCGGTGTATTCGTAAGCGAGGTTGTTGTCGCGTTCAATTTCGAGACAGGGTGCAGCCACGCCTGGAGTATAGGCGAGCCCTAGGTCGGTCTGGGTGCTGTGCGGCTTGGTCGGCACGATTTCGATTTTGCCGGGTTTCCCCATGGCGTGGTATTCGAGTGCCTTTTCTTTCAAATCCTTGCTCATCTTCCTCTCCTTATATTTCGCGCCCAAATTTAGAAATTTGGCCATGCGTTGTAAAGATGGCAGGATTCTTTAAAAAATGCGTCTATTTTGCGTTAATCCGCCTATTTGCGAGGATTTTGCCGTGAATGCTTACTTGGGCGAATAATGGCCCGTGCCGCAGGGACACTTTTAGCGGGGCGCGCATTTCTTCGGTGTCAAAACTGTAGGAGGCGAGTACGCAGCCGAGCGCATCGACAATGCGCACGTCCTTTCTCCCGAGGGCGAGTGTCTTGACGACGAGTTCCTGGCCCAGCACGAGAATGTCTGTCTGGAGTTGAATTGTGCCGTTCGGAGCGAAAAGGGTGGTGTCTTTCGATGCGTTCTTTGATGCCGAAGAACGGTGCCTTGTGGCCGAAGACGATGCGGAATTAGATGTCGTATGTGACGATGCCTTTTTGGAGGAGCTTGAACTGGTGCTGGGGTTCAAAGCAATCGCGGAACTTGAAACAGCTGCGGAGCTCAATGCTGCTGTGGAACTCAAAGCGACAGCAGAACTTGATTCGGGCTCAGGTTCTGGGCATTTTACTTCAATGCCGTCCTTTGTCGCAAAGCAGACCTTGTTTTCTCCTTCCTTGATGGCGTTATAGACGCCCACTTCTCCGAATTTGAAATCCTTGAATGTCTTGTTTTTGGACAAATTAAGTGCCGCTGTTATTCCATAGTGCTCTTTTTTCGAGTCTTGGTTTGGATAATATTCCCATGCTTTTTTGTCGTAGTCGATATGCCAAATGAGAATGCCCATGTCGGCTGTGTCGGCAACGGCCTTGTCCCACCCGATTCTTGGGCGGTATTCGATGACATAGTATTCGTCGTTGTTTTTGGGATTGGTCACGCTGTATGCCTTATTTGCGTCAATCATTTCCAACGCGTACAGGTCGACTGAAGGTTTTAAGTCGGGAATGGTCATCCAGCCCATGGATTCACGTTCGAATGCGCTGTATTTGGGTGGGCATCTTCCCATCTGATAGCTTCGGGATATTCCGTTGTACATTCCCTCTGCCATAATTTCGTATGGGCCGTAGGGTTCCGGGTCGTATTCGTCGGGAGTATAGAAGTCGGGCAATCCGAGAATATGGCTGAACTCGTGGATGAAAATACCAATGCCGTTGTGTCCAGATTTTATATAGGCCATGGGGTCCGACATTTCGGCAATGAGCAGATAACGGTCGAACTTGTATCCTCCGTAGTCGTTTCCCCAACTGTTTGTTGACGAATTGTGATTGCGGCTGCCCCACCAGCCTCCGGTGTAGCCGTTGTACATTTCGGGGTTTGTATATGTCGTATAGTAATACATGTGTCCCCAAAGATCCGATCCGGCTTCGGTTCCGGCGAGGACTACTCCAAGACCGTCGATATACTTGTCCCCGTCCTTGTCGTATTTGGATAAATCTCCCATTTCTTTTACAGCGGCGTCAATTGCGGCCTTGATGAACTTGCCTTCGCCATCGCCGTCGGCATCGCCGGCCTCGGTTGCCGGGAGGTTAATCTTTACTGGGTAAACATCGAATGTCGGGTTGAACAGGCTGTCCGACGAGACAAGGAAATAATCGTGGACACTTCCGTAATGCCCGTCTTCGGAAAATCCGACCTCGTTCAGGGAGCGCCTGTACCAGGACGTGTCACCGAAATTGCGGTCTGCTGTCGAAACTAGGAGAACCGGGAAACGGTTTTCTCCCTTCGTGAAAGTCAATGGTTTGGGGCGATAAAGGGCCTTGCGGTTTTCTTGAGCCTTGTGCTGGAAATTAGAAAGTAAATCCTTTTGCTCGGGGTAGCGGAATGTTTGGTTCTTGATGTGCTTGCCGATAATTTCGCGCTGGTTTAAACCTTTCAAGAACGATTTGTCACTGCTGGATCTTTTGTCGGCGTTGTGCGCCTTGCGCCCGGAAGCATTCGCGTTTGCGTCGGCATAGACGTAATCATTTGAGGAATCGCGCACCACGAGATAGCCGTCGATAGTCGTGGTATAATGGTTGTGCTCATCGCCGTATTGCAGAATGGTCAGGCAGTTCCCGTTTGATTGGGGAATGCATGTCGCCACCGGACTTGCGGGACGTGCCGCAGTCATGGCTGTTGCGCCCATAACGCACAGGAATGTCAGTTTAAGGAACCTCATGTCCTTAAAATACTTTAATATCTAAAAAATGAGCTTGGTGAAGTATGTAAAAGCGTTGTCTATTTCACAATAAAAGGCCACGATATGCTCGTGACCTTGGATTGTTTAATTTTTTTTATGAGTTTAATTAGTCATTCATCATGTGGTTGTAGAACTTGCGGTAGTGATCGCGGTCTTCCGTCTTGCGCACGGCGATGGCGTCTTGCGGATGGCGGTTGAGCATGCCCGTAATCATCTGCGGGATGATGTAGCCCCATTCGTACTTCTGCTGCAGCGGGAGGAAGAGTTCCTCGATTGCATCGAGAACCGGGCGCAAATCGTATTTCGGGTTCTTGAGGAAGCTGAGCAAAAGTTCGGTGGTGCAGTTGCCTGCGCCACGGCCCATGCCAGAAACAGAACCGTCGAGGTAATCCACGTGGTTGATGATTGCCTGGATGGTGTTGGAGAAGGCGAGCTGCTGGTTGTTGTGACCGTGGAAACCGAATTTCTTGTTTTTCACGATGCTCTTGTAACGGGCCAGTTCCTTGTCGATGTCTTCTTGATAGAATGCACCGAAACTGTCGACGAGGTAGAGCACGTCGGCCTTGCATTCTTCTTGCACCTGGTGGAGCGCTTCATCAAGTTCCGGGCCACGGTCGCGGCTCACGGCCATGATGTTGAGCGTTGTTTCGTAGCCCATGTCGTGGAAGGCGTTCACCATGCTGATACCCTTGTCGATGTTCTTCACGTAGCTTGCCACGCGGAACATCTGGTAGGGGCTTTCAGATGCGGGCTTCACAGCGTCCATGTTCACGCGGCCTACGTCGGCCATCACGGCCATCTTGATTTTGGAATCGATGCCGTCCTTCACTTTCCAGAGCAGGTCGTCTTCGCAGAATTTCCACGGGCCGTATTCCTTGGGGTCGAACAGTTCGGGGGAGTTCTTGTAACCCATTTCCATGTAGTCGATGCCGGCTGCTGAAAGGAGCGTGTATAATCTACGCACGAATTCAAGAGAAAAATCGTGTTTGTTGACGAGGCCGCCGTCGCGGATGGTGCAGTCGAGGACTTTGATGGTTTCGTAGTACATAGTGGCTATGAGGTCGCTTCGCTTTGAGGTATGGGCTCGCCGCAAGCGGCTTAGAGGTTAAGGTTTATTGTTGTGAAGACAAACATAGATTATTAAGGTGTGGACTGCAATGGGGAAAATGGAAACAATTGCTAAAAGTTGTATTTTCTACGCAAAATATGCGTATTTATTGGTGAAATTGTCCTAAATTTCAAAATATCTAGACTCTGTGATTGCCAGTTTGACCATGAACTCGAAGTTTTCGTGTAAATCACTCATAGTTTTACTACTCTTGAAGGTAAAACGGATTCTCTCAACTACTGTAATTGACGCTAAATATGCGTAGATTATTGCTATGCCTGTCCGGCCCCTTTTTTCGTGTCCCGGAATTTTATGGGTTCGTCCGTACAGTTTCGGTTGGCTCTTCTACAAAACATCATTCGTTGTCTTGGGTCACAAGAAAAAAGGTTTACATTTCTTTTGCCCACCAATAGTATAGATTATGGACATGCACAATAAAATTTCGTATTCCATAGTCCCTCTTTCGATTGCGTTGGCTGCTGCCAGTGCATGGTCCGAAGTTACTTTTTACTACAACCAGGTCGGTTACGATGCGGCTAAGCCTATCAGCATCATCCTTAAGAGCGATAATTCGCTTGACGGTGCCGAGTACAAGTTGATGTCTGGCGGGAATGCCGTCAAGACAGGCAAACTTTCTTCTGGAACCAACCCGGACAATTGGCTGAATAATGGCAAATTTTATGTGGCTGAATTGGAAAAAGGCGTCTCTGCTGGCTCCTACACATTGCAAGTAAGCGAGAACGGCCAGGCCAAGAATTCCGGTGAATTCAAGATAAGCGACAATGCTCTTTCCGATGCGACGCTCGCCTTGGTGCTCAATTATTTTTACAAGGATCGCGCTACCAACCCGGATATCGTGAAACTGGACGAGAAACTGCCTGTTTACAACAGTGGCGAGACTCGCGACGTCCATGGCGGATGGTATGATGCAAGTGGAGACGTGAGCAAGTACCTTTCTCACCTGTCTTACGCGAATTACTTGAATCCACAACAGATTCCTCTCACCGTTTGGGCGCTTGCCTTTACGGCAGAACGCATCCCAGAAAGACTCGGAAAGATTTCGACACAGGCAAAGACGGCTGACGAAGCTGTTTTCGGTGCCGATTTCTTGGTGCGTATGCTCGATGACAAAGGTTTCTTCTACATGACGGCCTTCGACAACTGGGGTTCCCCTTTGGGCAAACGTGAACTTTGCGCTTTCACTGGTTCCGACGGCGTCAAGAGTGCCGATTACCAGAGCGCTTTTCGCGAAGGGGGCGGCATGGCGATTGCAGCTCTCGCCCGTGCCTCGAAACTCGGCGTGAAGGGTGACTTTTCTAGCGAGAAGTATTTGGAAGCGGCCGAGAAGGCTTTTGAACACCTTTCCCAAAAGCAGAGTATTGGTGGTAGCTGCGAATACTGTGACGACCACAAGGAAAATATCATTGACGACTACACGGCTCTCCTTGCTGCGACGGAACTCTATGCCGCTTCGCAGAAAAAGGATTACCTGACTGCGGCCCGCAAGCGTGCAGAACACCTTGAAGGCCGTTTGAGCGACGATGGTTACTTCTGGAGCGACGACGATAAAAAGCGCCCCTTCTGGCATGCAAGTGATGCCGGCCTTCCGCTCATTGCACTGGTCCGCTATGCAGAAATCGAAAATACCATTACGAGGGAATCGGAATTGTCGACTTGGGACTGCTCAGATAGCGCCGGCCGCGGTTGTTTCAATCCTTCTCTTGTCGGCGCCCTAGATGCGATAAAGAAACATTACAACTGGCTTATCGAGGTTACGAACAAGGTTGATAATCCGTTTGGCTACGCTCGTCAGGCATACAAGGTGAACGAATCCATCAAGGACGGATTCTTTATCCCGCATCAGAACGAGAGCAATTATTGGTGGCAGGGCGAGAGCGCGCGTATTGCAAGCCTCGCTGCTGCGGCTATTTATGCGTTCGGCGCCTTGGACCTCGATGGTTCTGAAGCCGTAGACAAGTATGCAACCGACCAGCTTGACTGGATTTTGGGCAAGAACCCCTACAGCGTGTGCATGATGTATGGCAAGGGGCTCAAGAATCCGGACAAGTACGATGGCCAGTCCAAGTACGACGCTACGCTCGAAGGTGGCATCGCGAACGGCATTAGTGGCAAGAACCAGGACGGTTCAGGAATCGCATGGGTAGACGACGGTGTTGCTGCCGTGGGCTTTGATGCCGTGAAAGAAGCGTGGCAAGTGTGGCGTTGGACCGAACAATGGTTGCCGCACAGCACGTGGTTCTTGATGGCGCTTGCGACGCGCTACGATGAAAAGCCGGTTTCCATGCAGGCTCAATTGCCGCCAGTCGATACGACACGGGATACTTCCGTTAACGACTCTTCGAAAACCAAGCCCGGCGACGATGCCATCCCGGCTGTGGGGTTCATTGCACCGCAACTGAAGATTGCTCAGTACGGGCATACCCTGAATGTCGCTGTCACGGGGCGTTTCGATGGCATGATGGTGCGAGTATTCGATCTCAATGGCCGGCCGATTGTTGCTAAGGAACTCAGTGGTCATGAAACCTTGGTGCAATTGCCTGCCTCGCTCCACGGAGTTTACCTCGTGAAGGTAGGCAAGTTCGGAATCCGAAAGATTGTAATAAAGTAGCAGATGGGCCGCGGAAAGCGGCCCTTATTTTTTATTTCTTCTTGAGAAGCGTTCCCGTTACGGCCTTGTCGTGGTCGAACGTGGCGGCTGCGACCGACTGCACTTGCGATGCGGTCACCTTGTTCAGGTTGTCTGCCCAGTCGAGGAAAATGCGGTAGTCGCCGTACATCTCGTACCAGGCGAGCATCGTCGCGACGTTTTCCATGTCGGTGAGGCTGCGGACCAGGCCTGCGTAGGCATGGTTCTTTACGCGATGGAATTCGCGCTCGCTCACGGGGGTCACCTTCAGCTTTTCGAGTTCTTCCCAAACAATTTTTTCGACCTTGGCGACATCGGCATCGGGGCGCAGGTTTACGCGGACCGAGAATTCGGATATGTACTTGTTGGGGCTGTTGCTTGCGCTGGCGCTAACGGCGAGTTTTTCTTCTTCGACGAGCCTTTTGTACAGGCGGCCGGAGCGTCCGTTCAGGACGCCCTCGACGATGTCGAGCGCGTAAAGCGACGGGTCACCCACCTCGGGTGTCTTGAATACCAAATTGAACAGGTTCGGCGCATCGGGGCGCTTTACGGCAAGTCGCTTTTCGCCGGCCTGTTCCGGGTCGCGGATGGTGAGCGGCGGAAATTCCTCGCCGGCAGGAATCGAAGCGAAGTACTTCTTGACCAAATCCATCGTGGCTGTCGTGTCTAAGTCGCCAGCCAGCACGAGGATGGCGTTGCGCGGCTTGTAGTACTTGCGGTAATGCTCTTCGGCCATTTCGCGTGTCAGGTTGTCGATGTCGCTGGGCCAGCCGATGGTCGGCACGCGGTACGGGAATGCTTCGTAAATCAGGGAATTCAGGCTTTCGTAGTAACGGCCCGTCGGCTTGTCATCGTAGCGCATGCGGCGTTCCTCGCGCACGACGGAGCGTTCGGAATAGAACTCGCGGAGTACGGCGTTTTGCATGCGGTCGGCTTCGAGCCACATGAACAGTTCAATCTTGTTCTTGGGGAGCGTCACGATATAGGCTGTCATCAAGTCTGTGGTGAAGGCGTTGAGCCCGGTGCCGCCGGCGGCCTGGTAGGCTCCCCACAGTTCATCCTTCACGAAAATCTTGCGGTGCTCGTTCAGCACGGAATCGTGCTTTGCGGTGAGTTCGCGGACTTTGGCGGTATCTCCGGCCAGCTTGGCAGGGCGAATCAGCGCTTGTAGGCTGTCTTGTATGGCCATGAAGCGTTCGTCGGCAATGCTGTCCGAGACGCCGACCTTCTTGGTGCCCTTGAAGAGCTCGTGCTCCAGGATGTGCGCAAGGCCTGACTTGCCTGGGACTTCGTGTACCGAACCCGTCACGTAGAACAAGCGGCAGCTCACTGTGGGCGCCTGCTTGTTGGGGTGCAACAAAACCGTGAGCCCGTTGGGGAGAACTTCCTTGTGTACAGGGAGGTTTACCGCGGCCAACGCAAAGGCCGGAACAAGGGCTAAACCGAAAATCGTGCGGAAGAAATGACGTGTCATGGCAAACAAGATAGCACTTTTTCGCTCCACAAACAAAACCGGCCCCTGTCTAGGGCCGGTTTGCTAAGGATTTGGCTTGTCGCCGAGTTGTATTGAACCCTAGAGGTCCTTGATGGCGAGCAGTTTTCCCATGTCTTCAAGGTTGATTTCGAAATCCAGGTTCGCGTTTTGGCGAATGTGTTCTGGGCTTGCCGATTTGGGTATCGGCAAGAGGCCCAGTTGCAATACGAATCGGCTTGCTAGCTGGGGGACAGATACGCCGTATTTTTCCGCCATTGCGCAGATTTCGGGTATGCCTGCGAGGCGACCCGTGGCGTTTGGAGAATAGGCCTGCACCAAAATGCCGTTGGTGTGGCAGTATTCAATGAGTTCCGTCGGAACATGCCCGATATGCACGCGAATCTGGTTTACGGCGGGCATTATGCGGCAGCCTTCCATTATGTTGTCCAAGTCTTCAATTTCGAAATTGGACACTCCGATGGCGCGGAAACGCCCGGCAACGTAGGCTTCTTCCATGGCACGCCAGACTTCCAGATTCTCGCCATAGTATTCCCGCCCCTTGAAGGGGCTGTTCATCTCGCTCCAGGGCTTGGGCGCATGGATGAGCATGAGGTCTATATGCCGGCAGTCCAGTCGCACGAGCGATTCCAGAATGTTCTTCTCGGCTTCTTTGTATGACTTGACTTCGGCGGGAATTTTGGAAGAGACAAAAATGCTTTCGCGGTGAATGCCGGTGGCGGCAAGGCCCGCTCGGATGCCTTCTCCCACACCTTCCTCGTTTTCGTAGGCGATGGCGGTATCGATATTCCTGAAACCGGCGTCGATAGCCGCTGCAACGGCGGTTTTTGCCGTCCCGTTGGGGACTTGCCATGTCCCAAGCGCAACTTTCGGAATCCGCTGGTTGTTATTTAGTTTGTAGAACTCATCGAGAACCATGATCACCTCCCGTGAAAATGAATACGCCAGAGCGCATCTATTTTATTATAAACAAAAAAAGGCAAAAAGAACCACCCAGGGAACACCCATGTTGGAATATTCACTATAGTGGATGTTTTTTGCTTGTTTAGCGGGTTATTGTCTTGGTTTCGCCACGGGCGGCCCGTTCTGGAGTGTACGGGTCAATATGGACAAGCGCGTCGACCACGTTTTCGCCACAGTCAATGAGCTTTTGTTCCACATCTTCGGCAATGTCGTGGGCGGCCAGCAAGGTCATGTCGGCAGGGACGACAATATGCAGGTCTACATGCAAGTCGTTGCCCACGTACCGTGTGCGGAAACCGTGGATGCTGATGACTTCGGGGAAGGAAAGAGCGATATTTTTCAGCTTCTCCGAAACTTCCTTGGATGCGCCCCGGTCTGCCACTTGGTGGATTCCGGGCCATGCAATGTCTTTGGCGGAATGCAAGATGAAGAAGGCCACGATGATGGCTCCGACGGCATCGGCGAACCAGAGCTCCGGTATAGCAATGACGGTCACGACAGCGACAATTACGGGAATGGAACTGAATGCATCGCTCCTGTGGTGCCAGGCATTGGCTTCTAGGGCTTGGCTCCTAATTCGTTTTCCTGCTTTCCGTGTATAGTGGAACAGGGCTTCCTTGACGAGGATGGAAACTAGGGCCATGATGGCTACGGGAAATTCGGGCCTCTTGCATTCGCCTGCAATCAAGTTGCAGACGGCATTGTAGCCGATTCCTATACCGACGACGGCCACGGCAATGCCGATGCAAATGGTAATCAACGTCTCGAAGCGGCGGTGCCCGTAGGGGTGTTCTGCGTCTGGTGGTGAATTCCAGAAATGGCTCCCCACGATGACGGCAATATCCGTGATAAAATCGGAAGCGCTGTGGATAGCGTCGGCGACGAGGGCCTGTGAGTTGCCGAGCGTGCCCACGACAAATTTCGCGATAGAAAGTGCAGCGTTCCAGGCGAGCCCTACCCAGGTCACCTTGCGAACTTCGGCACTGTCATCTTTCTTGCGAACGCGAGTCATGTGTAGTAAACTAGTAAAAAAAGGCTGCTCATATATTTGCAGACACTGCCGATTGTGCTTAAACATGGTATATTTTTTATTATGAAAATTTACCAGTTGCTCCCTGTTTGTTCGTTACTTTTCTTCGTTGCTTGTGGTGAAGATTCTTCCAGCGTCATTCGTATTGACCCCGAAACCACTTCCAGCTCGGATGAGATTGCCGAAACCAGTTCCAGTTTCGAGAAAGGTAAAAGTTCGTCTAGCGTCAAGAAGATGTCTTCTTCGAGTTCTGCCGAAGAAATCAAGAGTTCCTCTAGCAAAGCCAAGGTTTCGTCTTCGAGTAAAAAAGACACCCCGTCATCCAGTTCCGCCGATGTCGTAGAATCTTCCTGTTCGGCGAAATCCAATACTTCCTCCAGTTCGTCAAAACCCAATAATTCCTCCAGCTCGAAAAAAACGGATAGTTCGTCCAGTTCAGTAAAGTCAAATAGTTCTTCCAGTTCTTCGAAGAAGGTTTCCAGTTCCTCGGTTGTGAAGAGCTCTTCCAGTTCCGCAGATGTCGTCCTGACCGACCCCATTGAAATTTTCAAGCCGCGGGTTCCGAAAGCGGCGGCCTATCATTGCAGTGTCGAAGATGGTTTCATGGGTGGACGCATGGAAATAGATTTCAACCAACAGGATTGGATCTGTACTTTCAAGTATGGCAATCTGGATGGTTTTGTCTATGTGCAGGGCTCGCCGACCAGCTGTAGGTCGGTGGGCATGGGAGTCAATCCCGAAATCAGTGTGGATACGTCCGTGTTGTACGTGAACGGAAAATATGAGACTTTGAGCACAGTGTCTTACGAATGGGGCGGTAATCACCACAACGACAAGTTCCGCTTCACTTATGATGGCAAGGTCTACGAATACTTCCATTCTTCGTATGGCTTTGGCGGTCGCAGCTGCCAGGAAATGGATTGCATCAGGGTCTTTGAATCAGATGGTACGACTCTTATAGAAGATGGCTGCAAGACCTTTGATGATGACTTGAGTGGAGTGAGGTCTCTGCCGGTCGTGTGCCGCTTTGCCAGCTTGGACGATGGCTCGTTCGGGGATTTCACCGACACGTTTGAATTCTGTAACGGTGATTTCCGGTTGGACACAGATTAAGTATAAACTACTTTTATGCCTATGATGCGTTTGTCCGTACTTGCCTATTTCTTGTTGTCGGCTCTTGTGGCGACGTTTTGGGCGTGCTCTAATGACGATTCTTCCCGTGACACGGTTCGCCCTGTTGACCCTGATATCATAGAGCCCGATACGACGAATGCGGATACAACCAAAAAAGACACAACCCATACAGACACGACGCGGTCGGATTCTATCAAAACTGATACACTTCCTGTTTTTATCCAAAACGAGAACGAGTACACGGGTTTCTACAAAGAAGACGGCTATGCAGCTTTCCGCAAGTTGGCCTACACGTCGAAGACGGAAATGGGCTCGAGCTACCTGGTGAAATTTGTCATTACCGGCTTCGATACAGATTCTCCCGAAGTTCATTTCATGAACACGAAGGCGTACCCGATACATTACGACTTTGCGGAGATGGTTCTGCACGATACCCGCACGGTGTTTGAATTCGAAAGCGAGACGTATTTCACGACAGAGAAGAACACGGTTGCCGGTACGCTTGCGTACTACGCTTCCATCGATTCCATGATTGCGCTGACATTCTTCCCGACGGATTACATTACGCCCGAACAGGTGGCTACGGTCTATAAATTAATTGAAGAACGTATGCTGTTCCTTTCTCCGGGGGCATCCAAGAATTGCCTGTTCTACATGCCTGCGGGGGCGAATGCCGAGGATGCTGCCGCCGAATATGCCGCTGAGTTCAAGGTGGCGAACATCCCTGTCTATACACATGCCCAGTTGTTTGGCGATATACCGTTCTTGATAATGAACACTGGGACTGCATACGGAATGCTTCGAAAGCTCACTGCCGCGGAACTCGATACGGCGATTGTCTCTTCGCACGACATTTTGATTCTCGAAACGCTCCCTGCCGAAATTCCGCTTGCCGCAGCGACCATCAGCAAAGATGCGCAAACTCCGCTTTCGCACGTGAACCTGGCCGCGAAGGCCCGCAAGACGCCGAACATCGCGTTTAACGGCAACGAACTTCCCGATAGCCTGCTCGCCCTTTGCGGAAAACTGGTGAAGTTGGAAGTCAAGTCAAATTCCTATACGGTGGTCGAGGCCACTCTAGACGAGGCAAAAGTTTTCTGGAACAATAGCGTGCGCGACCCGGTGACGCTCACCTACGATTTGACGGATTCGGGCTTCATCGATTTCGCGGACCTCGATTTCAATTCGGCGAAATCGGTGGGTGTGAAGGCCGCGAACCTTGCGGAACTCCACAAACTGCTCCCCGACAACTCGCCCGACGGCTTCGCCGTGCCGTTCTACCACTACAGCCATTTTATGGATTACGCCCAGGTGACCGGGGAACTTTGCGAACGCTCCTTTGCCGACTGCGGGGCCGAAGGTCGCTCTTCGGAAATATGTACCCAGGTAAAAACCGCCTGTGCTGGCGCCCTGCAGGTTTTGGACGCTGAATCAAAGACCGCTGAGCCTGTCGAAGCGTCCTCAACAAGTTCCCTGAGCTTTTCGAAGGGAACATCTCTCCGCAACTACATTACGTCTTTGGTTTCCCGCGAAGACTTTGCCGCCGATACGCGCCTCCGCGAAGCGATGCTCGACAACATCCGCTACATGTTCAAGCACATCCCCGTCGAGAAATCCTTCGGCGAAGCTCTCGATGCCAAGGTGCGCGGGCTTTATGGCGAAGCCGGTGTGCGTTTGCGTTCCAGCACCAATTCCGAAGACTTGAGCGACTTCAACGGAGCGGGTCTCTACAAGTCCGTCAAGGCCACCACGCGCGAAAAGGACCTTCCATCCGACGAAATCCGCAAGGTGTGGGCTTCCGTATGGAGCTTCAAGGTCTTCGAGGAACGTTCCCTCTGGAACATCGACCACTTCTCGGTGCAGATGGCCGTGGCCGTGCATGAATCCTACCCGGACGAAGTCGCGAACGGCGTCATCATTACGCAGAATATCGCGGACTACTCGGTTGCCGGTATCTATGCGAACATCCAGGTCGGCGAAACGTCCGTCACCAATCCCGAAGGCGGTGAACTCCCGGAAATCATTTCCATCATCCCCTCGCCACCGCCGCAGCGCGGCGTGCAGAGCGTGCTCTTGCAGCATTCTACCCTCTGCCCCGATTCGCTAATCCTCAATAGCGGCGAAATCTACGTGCTCTACCGGACCGTCAAGTTGATCCAGGACCACTTTGCCTCGCTTTACAAGAAAAACGCCGACGCCCTTGCCCTTGATATCGAGTTCAAGGTCATGGGGGAGGACCGCAGGATGGTGTTCAAGCAGGTCCGACCCTACATTAATTAGCTTTTTTTTACAAAAAAGCCCTCTTTAAGCGGGAAAATGCGTTTTACGCCTCCAAAAACGTGATTTTTCTCATGGATGTAAAAAAAATTTTAATACGAGGGGCGAAAACATATATATTTTGGTAAAAAAGGCCTGTTTGGAGGGATTGGCCTTTTTGTTTGTATATGTGGATAGCAAGCGCCAGTAGGCGCAAGAAGAGGTTGAGATGTTGCTAGGTAAGGCTCTTAAAAGAAGGAAGGGCTTCGGCATCGTAGAGGTGCTGGTTTCCGCTGCTGTCCTTGGATTTTTATATCTCGCCCTGATGAACCTGCAGTTAGGGAATCGGCAGACGTTGCTCCGCATTCGTGGGCGTGATGCTGCAGTTGAGGTGGCACAGCAGGTGCTCGATTCGTTGCAGGCAAATGGCGTGAATGCTTTACCGGCTGCAGATGATGGAAATCCTGTCATAGTAGATGGCTTGGATTATGAACGCACCTGGGAGCGGGGTACCGGAATTCTAGGAGATAAGTCCCGTATAGTCTACAAAACAAAAATCAAGGTAATGCCTGATTCTGCCTATGTTGTAAAAAACAAAACGGGTTTGGACTCTATATCGCATGTATATGCAAAGAATGTTGTCGTGACTGTCAGTTGGCCTTTTAAGGGGTCCACTCAGTCTATAGATATTTCGGGGGTGATTCGATGAATAACAAGAAGGGTTTTACTCTCGTCGAACTGTTGGTATATATGGCCATTATTGGCGTCATTGTTATTGTTGCTGGGCAGGCTTTCAGTAATAGCACAAAAACTCGGGTCCGCACACAGAATATGATCAAGGCGAGCAGCCTTGCTGAACAAGTTGGTATGCTTCTTCGCGACGATTTGGCTCAGATGGGGGCGAAGTCGTCTTTGGGTGCGTCTGGATTTGAACAGATTCCTGTGTCTGTTGCGGAAGACGACAAATCTTCATTTGTTTATTTTCATGATGAAACAAATGAGTTTGACAGCCTTTCGATGTTGCGTGTCGTTAATAATGACAGCGGGAAGTGTGTTCGTGTGGAAGAGGTCAAATGGAGTGTTCGCGATGGCATACTTTATCGATCTTGCATGACTAAGAGTGTCGATCCCGATTTATGCAAAAATGAATCAGATTCCGAGAATTGTCCTTCGACGGCTCCACTTGCTGTTCAGATTGCGGATGGTGTGACAAAATTCAGGTTGATTCCTGCGACGCCTAATCTGTTGGGTGGAGATCAACAAATTTTCCCGACTTCTTCGGCAAGTGGTATGTTCCGTATGCTTTCTAGAGTGGATCCGTCAAGAAATATTGTTGCAATGAGTGTGAGACCGCAACCAGATGAGTCGGCTTCAAATGTTGTGCGATTGTCCGGTTTCAATACGAACTACAAGGAGACGCCTGCGGAGGGCGACCCGATAGTGTATCACCAAGCTTATGTACTTGATGCTAGTTCTGTATCTTGGCAATGGAAAGATTGCGCTCGGATTCGCCTAATGAAGGGGGCTACTTATGAGATATCATTCTCTATGCCGGTTAACGAAGATGCTTCGCGAATGTTCCGCCCGGGCAAGGACCATTTTGCCGTAGGCATTCGTGATACTAAGGAAAATTTATTTAGAAAGATTGCCGATGTGCCTGATGTTTTAGTATATCCGCCAGAGACGTATGAGGGCCGTGGAGTACGACGGATGCGTTTTTCGAGCAAGATTGCCGACGACGAAACCGATGTGTGTATTGCTTTTACTTTTGCAACGTTCTCGCCTTTGGTTGGCGCCGGAATTATTTCAATATCCAATTTAAAGGTAATGAAAATTGCGGATGACAATTATAGCTTTGTGCCTAACTATGTGCCGGATGTAGTGGATAAACCTTTCGTGCGGGCGTTCAAATTGGAGTTGCAACTAAATCGTAAAGGTGAATCCGGTGAAGTTGATCTTGTTATTCCTGTACCTAGTAATGGTCAAAAAGAAGAATAGGAGGCTTTATGAGAAGTATGCAAAAAGGTGTATCTTTAATAGCTGTTTTGCTGTTCATGCTCGTAGCGACTATTGCAGGGACGGCGACCTATAAGTGGCTTTCGTCTGAAGGCTATACTTCGGCTTCTCGATTGTTGATTAACCAAGCCCGAGCATCGGCCTTGGCTGGTGTGGATGCTGCTCGCTCCTGGATGAGCTCTCATGGCAATGAAACGGGTGCCATTGTAAAGCAGTTCTTTGAAAGAAATAAAAAACCAATTATTTTGAATAGCGTCCTTGCTTCTATGGGTAAGGAAACTCAGGGATTTGATGTTTATCTTGTCGGTGTTGATTTTAATCCGGCCAATCCGGTGTATAAAATGAAAATTTTGTCAAAAGGCTATGTTGATGGTCGAGATGTCTCTTATACAGAAAGTGCTGTACTCAATGTGACAGGCTTGTATCAGGTTCGGATTCCACAGGAACAACAAGCTGTAAATTATAGTTATGCTTATTTTGGTGGATCGACGTCTTATTCTGGGACCCATCATGTATCGGCAATGTTGATTAATGGTGATTGGGGCGGTACTAATGGGGCAAACCCAGGATATTTTGATTCTGACTTTATTGTTACTGGGAATGTCCGCTTAAGTGGTAACAATATGAATATTGGAGGAACAACTTGCGTTGGTGGAAATCTTGTTGCAGATAACGGCTTTTGGGGCAATGATTTGTATGTTGATGGATTTGCTCACAAGGAAGGAAATAATGGCAATGATTTTGTGGGCCAAATTGCAAGGAATGCTTATTTTAATGGTGATGTCACCATTGGAAACCAGGCTAATCCGGGTTTTGATATTCAGGGTAGCATGACCTTGAATGCAACATTGAGAACGCAAGTGGAAAAATTTGGACATTCTATACATGGCAATCTTTGCCTTGGGCAAAATGCAAGGATTGAGTTTGATAATACTCAGAATAGTTGGGGATACAATTGGCTTGTTGGAGGAAATGTGTGGATTCCGACGTCAAAGGAGGGCCCTCGTGAGACAGGAATTGTTACTCATGATGATGTAAATGACACGAAACGTGTATTTGGTGGAAATTCGTCTTCTAAACTTTATATTGCTGATGCGGAGGTGTGTGCATCGTCTTGTCCAAGTACAGACAAACCGACCAAACAGAAGCATACTCCGGGAAATACTGTATCATCATTTGTTTCGAACGGCGATATATTTACCGAATTGCCTAATAAAGCTCCATTTGAGTGTGCAGAAAGTGTTAAGGCATATTGTGATACAATTTGGCATAGAGTTGCTCCTCATGAGAAAAAGTGTGGGCATGCCAAATACAAGGTGGATGATTTGCTGAAAATAGGGTATTCCCAATTTGAGGAATATGCCAATGTTGCTGCAAATTCAAGTGTAAATGCATGCAAAAACTTGACGAGTTTTAGAAAAGATGATAATAATGGTAATACGCAGGATATGAATAATTGTTGGGATTCGCTTATGGCTAATTCCTCATGGCGCTCCACATATTTGTTTAATGATTATCTTGTTCTTAAATTGTCATATGGTCAAAATGATGGCTCTCTTATTGATGGCTCTGATAAGACCCGATTGAATGGCAAATTTATATTTATTTTTGAAAATCCTTTACCTGGTGAAGTCCATTTTCCGAGAACAACTGCAACTACGCGGGCCTTTGTTTATTTGATGGAGGGTGTGTCTCAGAAATTGTATTGTTCTACAAATGATACCTATAACTATTTTATTTTTACCGAAAAAAATATAGCTGAGATGGATGGCTCCTGTACTTGGAGTGGCTCCGTTTATGCAAAGGTAGACACTAATTGTGCGGCTGTACCTACAATAAATGGTAATATTACATTGGAATACAACAAGAGCCTGATTGAAGATATGGTTAATAGTGGAATTGTCTGTACAAATGACCATCATCCAGAAAAACCATGCCCAGTCGGAGCAGATGAACAAGGATCCTCCTCTTCTACCGTTAATAACAATTTTAGTTTGGACCTATTTGATGTGTCTCATATTTCTACAGGAACACGATTGAATGTTACGGTAGAGTCTGAATACAAGAGTGACGAACGGATTAAAGAAGCTGCAGAAACCGTGAAGCCATCGATATTGGTATTGCCTCGTGTTGTTTATATTAATAAAGATGCTCCGGGCTATATGAAAGACTATTTGTCGGTAATCCCGCTAAATGGTTTCCCTGTAATTCAAAATCAGCCGAAGCTTTCGTGCCCTGAGCAGCCGGGTGCCCCAGAAATGTCTGCAACAAAAAAGATTTCAACTAAAGTTCCTACACAGGGTGTTTACAATTGTATTGCTGAAGTAGAACAATCAGGCAAGAAAGACACATCCCTTTTCTACGTTTATGTTGCGGGTGAAGCGGCTTCGACACCGATGGTGCATTTTTCAGGTGATCCCGCACATGACTTCCATTCGGGAGAGACGAATAGTGCGGTTTTGTCCGTAGTTGTTGGCCCTTCAGAATCTGGGGCTCAAGTGCATGTCTCTATTTCCATGACGGATTTGCCTAATGGATGGACTGTGACTAATCTGGATAATTCGCAAATTGCGTGGTATATCGGTAACGATGGTTCCCGATCTATCCAGAAAACGTTCACCCCTTCTGCCACTGAAGAGACTGTTGTGCAACTATTCAAGGTCGGGACGGGAAGTAACCCGATATCTGGAACTGTTCGATTTACGCTTCATTCTCCTCAGGGGTGTATCATTGGTGGTGGTGCCGTCGTGAAAGCTTACAATATTCAGGGGCATGTTACAATCCATCGTGCATCATTGGCTCAATATTGTGCCAAGTATCCAGATAAATGTGATGCGCATCCTGAGTATAAAGAGGCAAAGGATTTACAAGACTGCGATGCTGAAGGAATCTGGGTGCGTGCGAATGGTGTCGGATGTAATCCGATAACGGGATATGAAAATGATCGTTGGTTGTGTGATGCTGGTGTCGGAGCTGCGAATCATATTGTCCTTACGAAAGGTGAGTATAGACGTGAATACTGTGAATTGTATATCCCGACGGAAGCGGAGAAGAACTACATTGAAGACCCCAAAGACGATAATGTAAATCCGGGGGGAGACACCCTCTATGCATCGCTTAAGCGTAAACATTACACGCTTACGATTAAAACGCGTTACGCTTCGGCGGGGTCTGCGGTGAGAGTGGATACGTCAAGTACATTTGGTTCAGGGTATCATCAACTGGGTACACTGTGTTCTTCAAGTAAGGGATGCTCTTATACTATCTATGCAGGGCAAACTGTAAGGTTAGAAGCTGTGCCTCTGGGTGATGATGAATTTAAATATTGGGAAGATGGAAATTCGAATTCCTCCAACGTTCAAATCAATGTTTCTCCGTATGAGTTCATGATCAGTAGAAATGAAACCTATACGGCGGTGTTCAATGAAAAAGATCCACATTGTTTCTATACCGAATTCAAGGAGTATACAGGTCCGGGTATTTGGTGCCGCGACGACAGGATCAAATGTATTGACCATTGTAATTCTTCGACAACTTGCAATGTCGGAGACGGACCGCACCAGAAAGCTAGTTGGATTGAAATCAACAGTAATGGAGTTAATGCGAAACCGGCCATTATCCAAGGCGGCTATATAAAGAATAATAATGCCGAACCTGCAATAATCATGAATACCGTTGATGCAGGGCCTAATGGCGTGTTTACGGCTCGTATTCGTACTGGAATGTTGCCGGCTAACGATTCTCACAATGATTTGAAGTATCTTAACAGCGGTATTGTCGTGCGAGCAAAGCAGGACATGTCGGAATACATTTCTGTCCACTTCTTTGGCACGAATCCTTCGGGTCGTGAAAATGCGAGCGCTACGGGTACACATGTACGTGTTTGTTACTCTAATACTCGTATCAAAACGGGATCTGATCATTGCGCTGAAGTGTCTCTGGTTGGAGTCTCTCCGAATCCTATTCAGGCGTATAACTGGTCTACTGGAGAACAGCTAAACTTCTCTATCACAGTGCGTGGAGATAGCCTTTATGTGGGCGGGTCTTATGCGCAGGGAAATAAAGTACGGGAAATTGAGGGCTCTCTAGATTTGAACGATGTCGTTCAGAATGGAGGCAATACGCTCAACGATGAACAACATCATTACGTCGGTATAAAATTAGAGGACAATCCTTTCGGTGTGTATGACGCGTCGTGGCATTCAGATTTGTTTAGTGACCAATGCTTTGATGAGCCGGCCGTGTTCTGCTCGTTTGCTACAAAATATTTGGGCGGCGAGGTCCCTCTCAATGAATCGGTGACGCCTGCGATTGGTTATTCTGATTGGTTCAAAGACGAAGGAAAAGAATGTACTGATAAGATAACTTACTTCTATAATGGTTGCGATCAGCCCTCCTCCAGTTATAAAAATAGTTTGGGCGCAGGAATCTTCAACAACTGGAATATGTGCAAAAACAACGCCTGTGGCGAAGGCGCTATTTCGAATTTCCTTGCCCAAGATGGCCTAGAACTCAAGAATAATACTGAATACCGTTTCAGTTGCGAGGGAAAACATGGCTTTGAGCATTTGAATCCTCCGGGATATGTACGCAGTGCTTCCGTGAAGGTTGACTGTAGGCTTGTGAATGGCCGAGTGTACACAAGTAAGTGCGGGGAGTTCTATGTTGGAAGGCGTCATAGTTGCCGTCAGGATGAACATTTTGTCACAACGGCTGTAGACCATGGTATTGAAGACGTTGTTATTGAGATCCCTGGCGAAAACGGGGCAAATCTACGAGAATCAAATATTATGTTCGGAATGTCTTTGGGCAATAATGTAAGTATGAAGGCCTGGCTCGAGGATGTGAACGGAGTTGTATCCGATGCTGTGGGGTGGCGTGAAAATGGGCCCTATTTGGTGTCGTTCGAGAAATTCTCCGATCGTTATGGTTTCAATCCTGAGAAGGTGAAAAAAATTAGGCTCAAAGGGTCGGGAAACTATACAATTGATTCTATCGCGAGCTATTGTATGCATTCGCTCAAGGTTTATTGTGGGGCAAATGATGCCGTATATTCTGGAAATAGCTGGAGAATTACGGCCAATATTGACCCGTTTGAGAGTGCGAAAAAATGTAAGGTGGTTTCATACGATGGCAAGGTGGCCGGAACTTATTTTGGCGATTGCAACAGTCAAGGATTGTTCACTTTGCAAGATCCGAATTTCATGAATCGTATTAACGAAAATAGAGAAACCAGTTCCTACGAATTTGAGGTATCTGTGTATGATGATCCGAATGCGACTGTAAATTCCGAGCCAGTGAGTACGTGTATCGCTGGATCTCAGGCTTATGCTCCTACGTCTGCGAATTGTGAATTGGCAGGGGATAATCGTGTCTTCCCACAGGGAGTTGGTGTGCCTGCGGCTGTTGTTGAAGCGGTTAATTGCCCTGAGGATGGTTGTCGGTATAAACTCACGTTGGTTGGTGCGGGGGAATTTGCGCACAGTGACAAGATTTCGGGTGCGAAAACATGGGATCCTCCCTCCATAAATCGTTTGAGTCCGCTTACTACGGGGTCTTACCACTATGAATTCAGATTGTTTAGCCCAGATTCAAGTAAACAGTATGATGCTTGCTCATCGCCTTCATTTGATGTTGTTGCCGCATCGCCTGCCAGGGCTGAAAATTGTGGTGTGACGAACGACCATTTCATTGCGAATGTGATTGGCTCAAACTATGAACAGGTGAATGCCACGTTGGTGCGTACCTCTTGGATGGGGAACCCAACCCAGAATCCGTTGATAACGGTGGGTGTGAATTCGACCGGCTACGTTGATTATGACTTGAGTTCTCTGTCGCAAGGTTATTACGTACTTACCCTAAAACTGAATGGAGATTCCGCTTGCTCTGTTCTGTATACGGCGGGAAATCCCTCTGCACCTGAACTTGATGTGGATTGCCCGACTCAAACGATTACAGACCAGAGTCCGTCTTCTGGAATTTCAGTATCGCCGACCGTGACGGGTTGCGAAGGGAAGTGTAACTGGGAGGTTGTTGAAGGGACTTCTGGAAATACAGGTTCAAATTATAATACAGGTTCCGTCACTTTCTATGATGCGAATGGTTCGGATACTAAGACGTACACGTTTAAGGTTACTCGTTCGGTATTTGGCCAAACTGCGACGGGTCAGTGTACGTTTAATGTGTCATTTGCTTCAACGTCGTCCTCCTATTGTTCTGTGCCCCCAACTCTTGCTTTTGCGAATTGTCATGGATCGGAGAAAAACTTCAATTACAGTTTGAACACGACTAATGCCGTATGCCTAAAAATTCATGGAAATATAGGCGGATGGGGTTGCTCGAATTGCAATGGACGCACATGGCGAATTAATGGAGGTAATCCGACAACATCGACATCAGGGTCCATAACGGCAACATCGGATGGTTATAGCTACATTGATTTAACAGCGGGAACTTATACCTATGCACAACCATATGGCTATAACATATCATGTCCATAATTTGACCATCTTGCAATAACACAAGAGCTCCCGTTTAAGCCCCCCATTGGGGGCTTTTTTGTTACATCTTTCTTACCATGAAAATCCCGTTTTAACCAGCCGCCTGTTATGTGCTGCTTTTAGCTCATAAATCTTATTTTACCACTATTTTATCTGTTGGGTGTGGCGTACGTCACACCCTTTTTATTATTTTATGAACTCCGGGGTCCGGTGGATTCGGGATGTTGTTTGAAATTGTCCTCCTCTGGAGGACGTTACCGTCGGGGCGTATGAACGGGAATTGTGAAAAACGCGGCTTCACGTTAATGGAGCTTATGGTCTATATCGCCATTCTAGGGGTGGTGGTCCTTGTTGCAGGCCGTGCTTTCAGTGATAGTACCAAGTTCCGTGTACGCACCCAGAACATGCTCAAGGCAAGCGAGGTCGCGGAAAAAGTTGCTGATATGTTTTCCGTTGACGTGTCGCAGATGGGTGCCAAGATTTACAAAGAAGCTGGCAGCACCTCCGTACCCGATATGTTCGTAGTTTCCCCTAAAGTTTATATGGATGCATCCGCTATAGTTCCGGATTCGTCGTCGTTCCACCTGGCCCAGTCCGCAAATGGCGGAACGGATACTTTGAAGATGAGGCGCCTGCGCTATTCTTCGACGGGGCAGGCCGAAGTCGTTGAAGAGGTTGTCTGGTTCAAACGCGGCAAGTCTCTTTTCCGTAAATGCTCGGTCGTTGAAAAAATTAAATCGAAAACGTCGTCTGATTGTCCGGATCCGTCCGTGGCGGTGGAAATTGCTTCCGATATCGAACAATTCCACGTAGTCCCTGCGCAACCGGGTGTTGTCGGGGATGCTTTCTCGACTTCTGCGGAAAAGGCTCTTGTGCTCCCTGTTGTCGGCGCTGGGGTGAACGGAACTCCTTTCAGGCTCCTTTCGAGATATGCTTCGGGCCATAGTGGTGACGAGCATTTCCATTTCCTTTCTGTTTTGCCTGCCGATGGGGGCGAAAGAATTAATCTTACAGGTTTTGTGTCCAACTACGACAGAGAGCACGATAAACCCATTTTAGCGGGAAAAGAGGTGAACCAGGTGTTCGTGGGCAAGGCCTTTACGGGGGTTGCGCCGGTGGACGGCAGCCATTGGAACATCCTCTGTTCTAAGGTGACCTTGGAACCGAGCGTGACGTACGAGATTTCGTTCGAATTGCCGTACAATGCGGACAATAGTCGAATGTTCTGCCCTGGACGCGATCATGCTGCTGTGGGCTTTCGCCATTTGGATGGGACCTTGGTCGAGGGTCTTGACGACTTTTTGTTCTATGTACCGGCGACAGACTATGAACCGAATCTGCGTTCCTTCCGCTTTAGCTTGAAAAAGCAGGAGAAGAATGTTTGTCTTGCGTTCACTTTCGCGACCTATTCTCCCGCATCGGCGTTGGGCTCAGTATCTATACGGAATTTGCGGGTGCGAAAGGTTGAATCGGCGAATTACAACTTTGACGACAAGAATTATGTCCCTCTGATTCCGGATAAGAAGAACGTGAAAGCTTTCTTGCTGGAACTTGCAGTAAACAGGGGCGGCGAAAAATCGAATATTTCATTAGTGGTTCCTGTTCCGAGTAACGGGCCAAGGGACTAGGGGGACGAGATGTACATGCATAGCCTAAAAAAGAAAGGTGTATCCCTTATAACAGTCCTCATCTTCATGATGGTTGCGACGATTGCTGCTACGGCTACTTACAAGTGGCTCAGTACCACAGGACTCACGAGTGCAGAACGTATGGCTTTGTCTGAGGCGAGAGAAGCCGCCCATGCTGGCCTCGAAAGTGCCCGGTCGTGGATGACCTACCATGCGAATGATGTGGGTGGCATTGTCCGTCAGTATTACGATGGTAAAAAGAAACCTGTTGCTCTTACGAGTGTTGTGCGTGGGATGAATGGCGGGAAGCAGCTTTTTTCTGTGTGGCTGACAGGTGTCGATGCCGATGGCCCGGCGTTCAAGTTCACTGTCGTGTCGACGGGAACTTCTCGCGGGAATGCGAAATATAGCGAGACGGCCGTATTCAATGTTCGTGGCCTTTACAAGGTCCAGGTTCCGCAGATTGTTGTTCATAGGCAAATCAGTAACCGATATGCGTATGTCGGTTCTACCGTGGCCTCGACGGAGGGCTTTACGACGTCTTCTGCATTGATTAACGGAAACTGGAGCGGAAACCCGTTGTTGGCGGAAGAAGATTTCGTGATTACGGGGAATATGTCGCTTTCCGGAAACAACCTTAGTCTGGGTCGACACGCTTGCATTGCGGGAAATTTGAATTATGAGAACGAAGCTCTAAATGGCGAAGACCTCTATGTGATGGGTGATGCGAATAATTTAATGCTGAACCTAGGGGGCAATGCCGTTTTTGAAAAGAAGCTTAAAATGTCGGGCACGGGTAATAAATTTGTAGTGGGTGGGGACCTTACGGTAAATGGAACTTTTACGCCAAACGACACAAAAGATGCGGAAATCAAAGGAAACTTCTGCATGGGGTCTTCAGCGAAGTTCGATGTCCCGAATATACAGCATGATTTTGTTGCGAAAGGGCATGTCACATTCAATAATCCGTCTCCGTTTTCTGGTAGTGGGTTGGAAGGCGAATTCAGTGCCCGGCACATGACTCTTGGCGGAAACAACAAGTCTGTGTATGTGAAAAATGCGCAAAAATGCAATGGCTATAGTGGTTGCGCTAACATGCCGAAACAATCTCCGACCACGTATGTATTGAATTACAAGATGTTCAAGACCTTTGGAACCGTGGTGGGGGCGCCGACATCCTCGATGCAATGCAATACGAGTATTGTTGACTATTGTAGAAGTATTTTGGGTACCAAGCAAAAAGGATGTAATGGCACTAATTACCAGATTGAAGATGGCATCACGACGGCATACGACGTTTTTAGGCACAAAGACACAAAGGCTGCAAACTGCCTCAGTGGCAAGAACGTTGATAACTACAATGTTTCTGAGCTCAACACTTGCTGGAGACAAGCTAGTACCGACGATCTTTATCATGGTTATCTCGTGGTTAATCTCAGTTCTAAAAATGTATTCAATAATCCTAACGGAACTTTGGACGGAAACTTCATCTTTTATGCGTCAGGTAGACTTGGAACTATACATGTCCCTGCGACGACAGCTCGGTCGAATGTTTTTGTCTATTTGGCTAGCGGTGCAGGTCAGTTTATTGGTGAAGGAAGTGGCGCTCACCGCTATTATGTCTATTCTAGGGGTGACATTGGAGAGTTGATGCTCAACTCAAACACGACGAGAATTGGTAATCGTGACGTTAGGGTATGGGATGGCACCTTCTTCATGTCGGGCGAGACTTGTGCCAAGATTGCAAGAACTAACACGAGCAACATGATGATTCGATTCAACGAATCCTTGCAGCAGGATCTCGTTGACAATTACATAATTTGCGGTAAAAATGAAATAGGTTGTGGTAATGTCCCGGAAGACGAAAAGGACCCCTCGATTGTCACGGATGGTGAGGAACTGGTGGATGGCTATGACAACTACTACATTTCTAATGCCCCGCAGCTTTCTGTAACGCTTGAATCTCAGTACAGGAACAAAGAAGTGCAGTATGATAATTTGACTTCGGGGAACTATACAACTATCAAGCCGAGCTATGTACTGCTTCCGAGAATTATTTATTTGACAGAGGATTCTCATGGGACACTTTCTGATTACCTTGGCATAGTCAATTTGAATGGGGGTAAAATGAATTTGGCTGCGGGTAAAATGAACTGTACCCCGGCTTTCCCGACGTCCGGACCTCTTTTGGATAGGGGAAGGTTGTCTCCGGGTAACCATGCGTGTTCTTTTACGCCCAATGATAAATCCTACAAGAAAATGCCATTCTGGATAAGTGTCGATGGAGAAAATGGTGAGGCGACTAGGGTCAAGTTTGAGGCTGCTAGTCAACGTCTTTTTGCTGGCGATGCCTCTACGGGTGGTGTCACAGTAAGTCTTGTTACCGAGGGTAAAAAGACTGTCGAGGTTGAGGTTACGGTGGATGATCCCCCTGATGAGAACTGGACGATTTCGCCTTTGAGTTCGGTCGTAAAAACGAGATACGCAAATGGACTGACCACCTATCGTGTGGTGCTCCTGG
Organism: uncultured Fibrobacter sp.; assembly: GCF_947305105.1. Lineage (NCBI taxonomy): Bacteria > Pseudomonadati > Fibrobacterota > Fibrobacteria > Fibrobacterales > Fibrobacteraceae > Fibrobacter > uncultured Fibrobacter sp. The sequence goes on from NZ_CAMZCS010000002.1 coordinate 133,138, forward strand.
GTAATGCGACGACTTCTATATTCAGGGTGACGGCGAACAATTCGGCGGCCAATGGCACCGTGTTCTTCCGTCTTAGATCCTGTAACGAAAATGGGACGATTGCCCTGCCGAATTATGAGACTGTCAATTTGATGGGAGAGGCGAATGTTTTTCGCTTTGACATTCCTTCGACGGGATTTTGTGATAACAAGAGCCATAAAACCATTGATGGTGAACGTTGCGAAGATATTATCAAACGCCCTGATTGTGCTGGGAGCTTGTTGCACAGTGCCGTGGGCGAGTGGGTTAGGCCTAATTGTTCCGAGATAATTTCGGATGTGCCGAATCAACGTTGGCGCTGTGGATTGGTGAACGGGGACCCGGTGCGCCTTGAAAAGGGAATGTCCTCGCCTTTCTGCGATGTGTTTATTCACGATTCATCTATCACCGCCTTGCATGATCAAGGAACCTATAACTTCTTTGCGTCGTACAAGGCGAAGGTTTTCAAGTTGAATCTTCTTTTGGAAGGTGTGAATGACAATTCCAAGGTTAAGGTTCGCTACACCGCGGATGCTTCTGGAACTGTCGCGACCTCGGTTTGTGATTCAAAGAATTCTTGTGAAATACCCATGTTCGCGGGCGATAGTGTTTTCTTGGAATATGTGGAAAATGGAAACGATGAATTTAGCCAATGGCAATTCATAAAGCGGACCTCGACGGGGGAGGTCTATAGCTCCTCGAATGATCAAATTCTCAAAATCCTGGCTATGAGCGACACCTCGGTGCATGCCGTGTTCAACAAGGACAAAAACCATTGTTTCTATACCGATTTTAAGGATACGGAATCGGGTTGGTGCTCGACGACGAGTAATCGTGAATGTATTGACAAGTGTACTTCTACCGGCAAAAAGAACAATTGCAGTGTCAAGGGTGACGGCTTACGTCCTGAGTCTCACTGGCTCGTCCCTCGCACGAATAGCGGGCATAATTACGCGGAGATTTCTAGGGATGCCGATGCTATTTACTATTCCGGCTCCGGTAACAGCAACAGCAACAATGCTACTGTGACTTACCTGCTCAACAGGGCCGAGGCGGGTGGCCATGGGCTCATGATGTCCCGTTTCAAATCTTGCGCCATGCAAGGCAATAAGAAGAATTCCTTGATGAACAGCGGATTTATCTTGCGTTCTAATGACAATGCCGGTGAATATTCGATTCTGAGTATTTACGGAGTACAAGAATCTGGGAATTTCAGCGTGGTTGCTAGGATGTGCGAAGGCGATGGAACTGGAATTAATAACGTGAACAAATCGCATTGCAGTGCCGAGAAACCCTTTGGAATCCGCTTGACCAGTTCTGAGTTCGCCAATACGGCCTTCAATGTCAATGTCGATGTCCGTGGTGATAATGCGGTTATCGAGTTGAGCTATAAGAACGGCTCTTCTTGGGTGCGTTCTACCGTATCGCTCCCGCTGACGATCCCGGCGAGTTACGGGCAGTTTGTGGGGCTTAGCCTTGCGGAAGACTGCTTTAAGGTGTATAACTTGGGCTGGGAATCGAATGACTGGTATGGTCAGGATTGCTTCGATATTCCTAAGGTCACGTGTTCCTTCGCCACGAATTACTTGGGCGGCATCCTGCCTCTGAACGAAGAAACAACCCCGTGGGTCGGTTTGTCCAAGTGGTTCAACAATCCGACGGATCCGACGAAAATGCACGATGGCTGCACTCTGTCGTACCACTATAATGGTTGCGATCTCGACGACGATTTGCTCACGAATCGCTGCGATCCGTGGCTTGATGGAACGACGCATTGTTCTTCTTGTAGCTTTAATACCGACGATGGCCCTTACTATGTGACAGGAAAATTCGCGAATACACTCAAGAATTCGACTTACACATTTGGTGTTGCTGGGCTCCATGGTATGTCGAAGACCTACAACTACAATGGCTCTACCGTCTATGGCGCTGTCCGTGAGGCGAGTGTGACTGTAGATTGCAGTGGCAGCGGAGGCAATGGCCATTTGTATACGGCCAGTTGCGGCCGTTTCATGGTGGGTGATATCTCGGAATGTGCACAGGATGTCTCATTCTCGACAGATGCTTGCGTCAACCAGACGAGTTGCGTAGTTTCTGTTTCTGGCGGTGTCGCCAACCTCCGTTCCTCTGCGATGAGTGGAGATGTGTCTGGCCTTCCCGAAGACCCGAACAGCGGTATTGCGCCGACGATTTCGATGGTTATGAAGGATGCAAATGGCCGACTGTCGCAGGAATTCCAGATTAACGGCAACGGGAGATTCACCCGCGATGTGAACCTGATGGCCGACATGCAGGAATTTGACCCTGAAAAAGTTGTTGCCATTGAATTCAGCAGCGCCCATGCCTTCACTCTCTCTGGCCTCTCCAGTTCTTGCCCGAATGCGGTGGGCGTCTTGGGTTGCTCTGCGCAAATTGAAGGTGACCGGTTTGTTGTTCACTCGACGATAACCAATGCGAGCGCTGCGGTTTGTAAGGTGGATGGCACTGAAAAATACGGAACCAGCGAAAAGGATTGCCCGTCGGATGGTGTATTCTACATTCCTGCTGTTGATGTCTATAAAAACTTGAATAACAGCGGTGACTTGCAGCGTAGTTATACCTTTACAGTGACTACGACCGCCAAGGACGATAAGAACCAGAAAACGACTTGCACAACGGATCCTGTGGTGCTGTCCAGGAACGAATTTACTTGTAGCGTTTCGACGCATGGTGAACTTGTCGCGGGCGATGAAATGCCTGCAATCAATTACAGCATTACCAACTGTCCGCAGAGTGGATGCTCTGTGATTGCGACTGTGGGTGGCGAGCCTCCTGTTACCTTGAATTACCGAGATGACGGACTCGTGGCAAGCTGGATGCCCAACATCAACACTAAGGCCGGGACCTACCAGTATATACTGGAATACGGTGGCCTTACATGCGAAGCCTCGGTCACCTTCAAGGATGGGCAAGACGGCGAAGCGACTAATTGCGCGATTGACTTCTCCGACAGTACCTTCACGGCCGACCTCTCTCTACCTTCTGGTGGGAACAGCACTGTGAAACTTTGGTATACGGACTACTTGGGCAATATCATTGGTCAGGCGAAGAACGCGTCTCCTTCGACGACGTCCTTCCGTGAACATTTGCCGGCTATTACGGTCAGTGGGCAGTATATACTCGTGCTGAGCATCAATGGCAAGGAAGCTTGCTCCGTGAACTACGAATATACAGCACCGGTTCAAATTAAAGCCGATTGTTACATTGAGAATGGCCGCTTCAAGACCAAGAACAAGAATACCTTTGGCAAGACGCTGTATGGCGTGAAATTGAATTATAACCAAGATGGCGGTATATATGGTAATGGCGTGATTATTGATGCCGGTACCGATACATGGGCCATGGATAGTTATTTGGACATGAATGCTTACCTTCCTACAACTCCAGGCACGTACACCTATAATCTTTGGGATACGGAACACCTCTGCTCGGTCACCTACGAAGTTACTGGAGAAAATACTGAAGGAAACTAGAATCTAGCAGTGCTGGAAATAAAATTCTGAAAAAAAGGAACCCTTGCGGGGTTCCTTTTTAGTATCGTCATTGCGAGCCACGAAGTGGCGTGGCAATCTAGGCGAGAATCTGTTACTTGATGACGAGCATCGAGTCGTCCCAGGCTTCATGCTTTTCGAGGCCGAGGAGGTTTGCAGTCGTTGCTGCGATGTTGGAGAGACCCCAGTCGCCTTCCTTGAGGCCGAGCTTGCCGCCGGTCACGTTATCGTACAAGATGCAAGGAACCTTGTTGAGCGTGTGGCTGGTCTTGGCCTTGAAGGAACCGTCCTTGTTGACCTTCGGCATGCCGGTCTTCTTGTCGATTTCGTACATTTCGTCGGCGTTACCGTGGTCAGCCGTGATGATAGCAACACCACCGAGGGCGTCGATCACCGGGAGCAAGCGGGCGAGGCCGATGTCCACAGCTTCGATAGCCATCGTAGCAGCGCGGAAGGAACCAGTGTGGCCCACCATGTCGCCGTTCGGGAAGTTGCAGCGGAGAGTCTGGTACTTGCCGCTCTTCAAAGCTTCGATCATGGCGTCGGTGATTTCGGCTGCCTTCATCCACGGGCGCTGTTCGAACGGAACAACGTCAGATTCAATTTCGAGGTAGGTTTCGCCGTCGAACTTGCTGGAACGGTTACCATTCCAGAAGTAAGTCACGTGACCGTACTTCTGAGTTTCGGAGCAAGCGAACTGCTTCACGCCCGTTTCGGCGAGCCATTCGCCGCTGGTTTCCTTGATTGCCGGAGGCGGCACCAAGAAGCGGTTCGGGAGCTTGAGGTCGCCGTCGTACTGGAGCATGCCAGCGTAGCAGACGTGCGGGAAGCGCTTGCGGTCAAATTCGTTGAAGGATTCTTCTTCGAAGGCGCGCGTGATTTCGATGGCGCGGTCGCCACGGAAGTTGAAGAACACCACGGAGTCGCCGTCGTTGATGGTGCCGACCGGCTGGCCGTCCTTCGCGATCACGAACGGGGGCAAGTCCTGGTCAATGGCCTTGGTTTCGCCACGGAGGGTTTCGATAGCCTGGGTGGCGTTGTCGAAGTAGCGGCCTTCGCCAAGCACGTGGGTCTTCCAGCCGAGTTCCACCATCTTCCAGTTAGCGTTGTAACGGTCCATGGTAATCTGCATACGGCCACCGCCGCTAGCAATGCAGACGTCGAATTCCGGGCTGCGGAGTTCGTCCATGAACTTTTCGAACGGGCCGACGTAATCGAGGGCGGAAGTTTCCGGCACGTCACGACCGTCGAGGAGGATGTGCACGCGGACCTTCTTGAGGCCTTCCTTCTTGGCCTGGGCGACCATGGCCTTGAGGTGGCTGATGTTGGAGTGGACGTTACCGTCGCTGAAGAGGCCGATGAAGTGAAGCACGGAACCGTGGTCACGCACGTTGGAGGCGATTTCCTTCCAGGCGTCGCGGCCGAAGATGTCGCCGGAGACGATTGCGTCTTGCACGAGGGCTGCACCCTGGTTATAGACCTGGCCTGCACCGATGGCGTTGTGACCCACTTCGGAGTTACCCATGTCTTCGTTGGTCGGCATACCCACGGCGCGGCCGTGAGCCTTCAGGAGCACGTTCGGGTACATCTTGAAGAGGTTGTCGAGGGTCGGGGTGCGGGCAGCCTTGATGGCGTTGCCTTCGACCTTATCGGTGATGCCAAAACCGTCCATCACGATGGTGACGACGGGTCCCTTGATACCGGGGAAGTTGGAAAGTTTCTTGAGCATGATTTACTCCGTATTAATGTTTACGGGGGCAAATTTAGAAAAATAAAAAGGTTCCCCAAAGGAGGGGAACCGTTGAAAATAGGTGTTTTGTGACTTATTTCTTCTTGTATATGAGAACGGTCATTGGAATGTTCCCGTTTGCGTCCGGGGTTGCTGCTTTGCTTTGCAGTGTGAACGCATAGAAGCCATCGCCCGTTTCGGAGTTGTAGCTAGGAGTCGTAGCGACGTAGAACATGAAGGAGTCAAAGCCTTCGACGGCTGTCGTGAGAGACTTTTCGCTGAAGCGGAAATCACTCATGTGAGCCGGTGCGGGCGGCAAGTCTTCTGCAGTCCAGTCGTCTGTATACGGTTTCCTTTTCTGGTTTGTGTATTCGGCAATTTGCACACCGTTAGCACTACGGATGGTTATGACACCCGTCAGTTCGTCTGCAGAGAATGAGAGATCGGCTGTTGCTACGGGAACCGCAGACATGGAAGCAAGGGAAATGCCTGTTCCATCCTTTGTTCCGACATCAATCGTGCTCATGACGAGTTCAATGTTTGCGCCCGGTGCTTCTGGTACTTTTGTCGTCGTATCTTCTACGATTGCCTGGCAATAGGTATCTTCGCGGACGAAGGTGGCGGAATCCCTTGATACGTACATGGAGGGATTATTTGCATCATAGGAGGCCATGTAGGTTGCGTAGAGTATGAACGTTCCGCAGTCGCTCTTGTTTTCGTCGTTGATTGATGCACCGAGTTCATACCAGTTGATGGTGCCGACGGCTCCAGCGGGCTTATCGAATGTGACTTGGAGCGGAGTTCCTGTGGTGCCTCCAGCGGGATTGAGTTTTACCAAGTCAAGAGTCATGTTGGTGAATGCGACTTCGGTTCCTGCAGGTATAGTTGTTGTGTCGTTCAGGTTGAGAGTCGCTCCCCCAGAAATGCGGAACTTTGTTTTGTCTGGGTTTGGCGAGACAGTTATAGGGCTGGGTATTACGGGGGATATGTCCGTAGTTGCCGGAAGCACTGGTGCATCGGGAATGGTCTGTTGATCCGGCTGAGTGGCTTTGCTCGAGCTATCGTCGGAACATGCTGTATAACCGATTAAGGCGATTGCGCCCATCGTGATTGTTAATAGAAAGCGAGAAATTGGATATTTCATAAAACACCTCTTTTTCTAATCATCCGTGCTTAAAAATAAACAAAAAAATAAAAAAACAATCAATATAAGGAAATTGAATCAAAAAAATGTGACCAAATCGGCTTTTCCGATGTTAAAAAAGACTTACAAACGGAAAAAAATCCCGAAAGTAATTGGATACTTTCGGGGAAATTAGAGAAATTTCGCTAAATGAGGACTATTTCTTATAGTAGATAATGGTCAGCGGAGCGATGCCGTTTCCATCAATGATGTCCTTCTTCAGGAGCGTTACCGCATAGAAATCGTCACCGGTTTCTTTATTGTAATTGGGGCCAATCACAACCCAGAAAGCGTCCACGTCGAAACTTGTGGATTCGGTAAGATTCTTTTCATGGAATCTGAAATCGCTCATGTGGGCAGGTGCCGGCGGCAATTCTTGAGAATACCAGTCGTCATTGTAAGGCTTCTGGTCGGCGTTGGAGTATTTGGCAACTTTGTAACCATTGAGGCCGATAAGGGTGAGCTGACCTTCCTGGCTGAGAGAAACCTGGAATTCGGCTTGAGCGGCATCCACTTCCTGGTCAGTCTTGAGCGAGAAACCCTTGAAATTCGAAGTCGTCATTTGGCCTTGGAACTGGTTCAATTCTACGACGGCGATGGGCTCGGAAGAAGACGAAACAGGTTCTGGTTCATCGATGCAGAATTCGGGTTCGCGTACGAATTCCACGGAATCAGTAGAAATGAACTTGTTGGGGGCTGCGGCGTCATTTGTAGCGTAAAGGACGACAATGAGCTTGAATGTACCGCATTGAACCTTGTCCGGGTCATACAAGACGGTTCCCATTTCGGCGAGGTTGATTTGGGCCACCGGGAAAGTAGGAGGCGTGTACTGAAGTTGCACCATTGCCACTTCGTTTTGGCCGGCTTCGTTCACATGGACAAGATCAAGGCTGATATTTGTGAAGAACGGATCGTTATCGTTATCAACGCTTGCGGTTGTGTCGAATCCGTCCAAAGCGGCGCTTCCCTGGAAGTTGATTCTGGATTTGTCACCGTTAAAGGTTACGGTTGGCGGCAAGAAGCGAATCGGAGATACTTCTGTGACTGCGACAGAAGAATAAAGCGGCATGGCAGATGACGATGATTGCGTCTGGGTTCTTTCCGGTGCCGAAGGATCGTTTGTGTTGTCGCAAGCAAACATCACGGTAGTAAATGCCGCGAAAAGAGCTAGTAGCGACACGCTTTTTAAAATATCGTATTTCATTTTGTTTCCTCTCTATATATAATCCTAGAAAATAAACAAAAAATGTGAAAATGTAACTATTTTGGCTTGTAAAATTCAGTATAAAAAAGCCTTTTTTTTGCAAAAAAGGGCTTTTTTTACGAATTGTTTGTAAAATTTTAATTGCGAGCGTTTGCTTTTTGGGAAAAAGGGCAATTTAGGGGCTATTTAAGGGTTCTTATCAGGTCTCTAATTCTTGCCGCTTCTTCGAAGTCGAGGCGGGCGGCCGCTTCCTTCATCTGGCGCTCCAGGTTTTCCAGTTGTGAGTTGTCTGTTGTGAGTTGTGAGCCTCGAACCTCGGACCTAGAGCCTTTCTTTCGTCTTTCGTCTTTCGTCTTTCGTCTAGAACTCGGCTGTAGCGGTTCCATCGGCCGGATACCGCCGGAGGTCCCTGAGCTTGCCGAAGGGTCTTCCCAGTCGTCGTCGACGGAATCGTCGCCATCAATTCCCAGCGGGTCGTTGATTCTCAAATCATCTTCGAGCTTGCGTGTCACGGATTTTGGCGTGATGCCGTGTTCCTTGTTGAATTCTTCCTGCACGCTGCGTCGGCGGGCGGTTTCGGTGATGGCTTTCTCCAGGCTGTCGGTCATGTTGTCCGCGAAAAGGAGCACTGTGCCGTTCACGTTGCGGCTCGCGCGGCCCATCGTCTGGATAAGGCTTCTGTAGTTGCGCAAGAAGCCTTCCTTGTCGGCATCAAGTATGGCGACCATGCTTACTTCGGGCAGGTCGAGGCCTTCGCGCAGCAGGTTGATGCCGACGAGTACATCGAATTCTCCGGTACGTAAGCCCCGGATGAGTTCGTGGCGTTCCAAAGTCTTGATGTCGCTGTGCAGGTAACGTGCCCGGATGCCCGCTTCCACGAAGAAGTCGGTGAGGTCCTGTGCCATCTTCTTGGTAAGCGTCGTGACGAGCACGCGGTCGCCGTTCTTGACGACTTCCTCGATGCGGTATAGCAACACGTCCATCTGGCCTTTGATGGGGAACATCTCGATTTTCGGGTCCAAGAGTCCGGTCGGTCTGTTAATTTGTTCGGTAACGACGCCGTTCGTCTTGGTGAGTTCGTAATCGCCGGGGGTGGCGCTCACGAACAAGACTTGCTTCGGGTACATGTACTCGAATTCGGCAAAGTTCATCGGACGGTTGTCGAGTGCACAGGGGAGGCGGAACCCGTATTGCACAAGCGTCGTCTTGCGGCTCTTATCGCCTTCGGCCATGCCGCCCACTTGCGGGATGCTCACGTGCGATTCGTCCACCATCAAAAGCCAGTCGTCGCCGAAGTAGTCGATAAGCGTGAAGGGGCGCGTACCCGGTGCGCGGTTCTCGATAATGCGGGAGTAGTTCTCGATTCCGCTGCATTGTCCGGTCTCGCGGATCATTTCCATGTCGTAACGGGTGCGGCTGCTGAGGCGGGCCGATTCCAGCACCTTGCCTTCCTTGTCGAGTTCGGCGAGGCGCTCGGTCAGTTCCACCTGCATGCGCTGCAAAATGCCAGCACGGCCTTCTTCTTTAGTCACGAAGTGCTTTGCCGGAGCGATGGTCATCTCGTCCATTTCCTGAGTGACTTCGCCGGTGACGATGTTGAAGCGCACGAGCCGGTCCACCTCGTCGCCGAAAAGTTCGATGCGGAGCCCTTCTTCGTCGTAACTCGGGTGGATCTCGATCACGTCGCCGTGCACGCGGAAAGAGCCGCGCTCTAGACTGAAGTCGTTTCGCGTATATTGGATGCGCACCAAGTCGTGCAGAATCTTGTCGCGGTCGTAGACGTCACCCTTCTTGATTCGCACCATCAAGTCGAAGTATTCACTCGGGCTGCCCAAACCGTAAATGCAGCTCACGGAGGCGACGATAATCACGTCGCGGCGGGTGAGCAAGTTCGCGGTGGCGCGCAGGCGCAGCTTGTCGATTTCGTCGTTGATGCTCGCGTCTTTCTCGATGAAGGTATCCGTGTGCGGGATGTACGCTTCGGGCTGGAAATAGTCGTAGTAGCTCACGAAGTATTCCACCGCGTTGTGCGGGAAAAACGCCTTGAATTCCTGGTAGAGTTGCGCCGCAAGCGTCTTGTTGTGTGTCAAGATGAGCGTCGGCTTGCCCACGTTCTTGATGACGTTCGCCATCGTGAAAGTCTTGCCCGAACCAGTCACGCCAAGCAGCGTCTGAAACTGTTCACCGTGCTTGAAACCTTCTGTCAGTTCTTCAATGGCTTTCGGCTGGTCGCCTGCCGCCCCGTAGGGGCTAACGAGTTCGAAGTTCGCGCGCGTGTTGGACTGGAACTGCTTCAGTTTCCCGGGCAGGCTCTGCTCGGGTGGTAGCGGTTTCGCTATCGGTTTCGCATACGGGTCGGGGGTGATTGTCTTGCGTGCGCGGGCCATGGGGGAGTGGTTGGTAAACAGTGGTTAGTAAACAGTAGGCAGTAAACAGTAGGGTGTAAGCGGTGGGTTGTGGAAAATATAGGTTTTCTATGCTTGCCCGAGGCTTGTCTTTTCTATTATTTGATTATTCAAAGGAGGCCGAATATGGAAGGTAAATCTTATCCTTGTGAAAATTGCAGGTTGCGCGCCAGGTACGATGCAAATCTGAAATCGATTCTCGGACGCTTGTGGCGTTTCCATATCAGGTTTTGCCCGGGCTGGCGGGCCTATTTCAGGAGCCTCCCGCCCGAAAAACAGCAGGAGTACATAGAAAGATACAACTTGAAGTAGCTTTGTTGTATTTGACGCAATTTTGCAATTTGGCTATATTTGCGCTACTCCTAACAAGGTCGGGCTCGAGTAGCTCAGTTGGATAGAGCAATTGCCTTCTAAGCAATGGGTCGTGGGTTCGAATCCCGCCTCGAGTATGCAAAAAAAGACTCCCCGTGAAGGGAGCCTTTTTTGTTGTGAAAGTCTTACTTCTTGAACATCTTGTTCAGCGTCGCGCGCAGGTGATTCATGTTCGCGTCGTTCAGTGTTTCGTAGCGGTAGAAAGTGCCGTCTTTTTGAACAAGGTAGACAACGGGGATGTATCCTGTACCATAAGCCGGGCCGAACTTGCCTTCGGAGTCCTGGAATACCGGGATGACCGCATGGAACTGGTCGATGAACAGGCGAATGTCGTTTTTCTTGATGCCGCCGCCGAGCCCGATGGCGATGCCGGTGAGACCTTCGCTTTCATATTCCTTCATCAAGTTCTGGATGATGGGGAAGTGGTGCTGGCAGTGCGGGCACTTGGGGCTGAAGTAATAGATGAGCAGCGGGCGGTTGCTGAAGTGGCTGAAAAGGATGCCCGGATCGCTGATGCCCGTGAGCGGCTTGGAAAAGTCCATCTTCATGGGCTGGTTCGTGGATGAATCCTGCATTAACTTGACGTCCGCCATCTGAGGTTCGGGCGCAAGCTGTGCAAAGGATACACCTATCGCGGCTAGTAAACAAAACAAAAACGACGCAATGCGCATTTAGTACTCCTGAAAAACATAAGAAACCAGAATCACTGATTCTTTGCAAAAACGTAAGATACGAAATTATAGGGTGAAAAAGTTTAGAAAATGAAAAAAAAAGAGGAAAAAAATGGGGTTAAGAGCTACATTTGTCGGTAAAGTGAAGAAAATAACGCTCATTATATTCTTTTTGGCGCTCTCCGTGCTGGCTGCTGACCGTGCTGATGCGGACGATGTGAATATCCCCCTTCCGAGGCAGGGGGCCTATGCTGGCCGTGGAATGTCGGCCGGGCTTGCAGTGGGCGTTTTCGACCCGACGGAAAATTGCGATTGCCTTGGAGTGTGGCAGGCCCAGGGGGATTTCTTGTATTTCCCGTGGCTGAGTGGTGGCCTCGATGTGCGCTTTTTTGGGGGAGACTTGGACCGCGACGTGATGGTGATGTACCAGCGTTATCGTGTTTCGGCCAAGGCCTTTTTCGTGAAGGATTTCTTTGCACTCTACTTGTCCCCGGTGCTCGGGCTTGAAAATACCAGCATTTCGGAAATTCGCAAAGAACTCCATGGGAAGGGTTACGATCGGGATACCCCTAATTGGAATTCCAAGACCCCGAAGGATAGCGTGATTGATTCTGTCGAGGTGAAACGCCGGTCGTGCGAGAAAATGTTCTCCTTGGACGGCTTCTCTGTTGGTGTGGAATTGGGCGGTGGCGTTACCTTGGGGCGCTATTTCGGCTTGACCGGGAGTGCCCTTTACGAGTACAATTTTGTCGAGGCGGTACAGTTGACCTTGACCCCCGGTTTGGCCTTTGACCTCCGGCAAGTGTGGGACTGGCCGCATGAAAAAATGCGTTCCATGTGGCTGTCTTTTGAGGTCGGTTTCCAGCGATATTTCAACAGAGGCGTGGATTCTTGGTCAAAATCGGCTGTTGTCGGCATTCAGTTGGGCATGTAAATTGCCTGAATATTGACAAAAAACGCCTAATTTCTATATTTGCCGCACCGGATTTATTCCGGAACCCTCCCGGGGCCAATGTCGGTTCCCGGGCGATAGACCAAAGGGACTCATTATGAGACAATACGAAACGATGGTTATCATCGACGCTATGATCTCTGACGACGCCATCAATGCGGAAGTCGAGAACATCGGTGCCATGATCACCAACGGTGGCGGTGAAATTCTCCGTCGCGACGACTGGGGCAAGCGCAAGCTCGCCTATTCCATCAAAAAGCGCCAGCACGGCTACTATGTGATTTTCTACTACAAGGCCGAAGCCTCTGTAGTGGCAAGCATGGAAGCCGCCCTCAAGCTGAACGACAACGCTCTCCGCTGGATGACCCTCGCTGATTATCCGATGAGCGAAATTGTTTACGATCAGAACCTGGCTCAGACCACCGAAGATATCGTGCCGGTCGACGCCGAAGACGGGGAGGCTGAATAATGGCTTTTGAAGATAAGAAACAGGGTCCGCGTATCCGCCGCAAGAAGACTTGCTGGTTCACGGAAAATAACGTCAAGTTCATTGACTACAAGGACGAGAAGACTCTCCGTCGCTTCATCTCTGAACGTGGCAAGATCATCCCGCGCCGCATTTCTGGCACGTCTGCCAAGTACCAGCGTATGCTGAACGAGGCTATCAAGCGCGCTCGCCAGATGGCTATTCTCCCGTTCGTTTCGGACAGCTTGCGCTAATAGGAGGAACTAGACTATGGAAATTATTCTTAAGGCCAATGTTCCCCATTTGGGCAAGATGCTTGACGTTGTGAAGGTTAAGGACGGCTATGCCCGTAACTTCCTCTTCCCGCGCAAGCTCGCTGTTCGTGCTACTAAGGAAGCCAAGCTCGAAATCGAAAACAACCGCGCTGCTGTTGAAGCCCAGTTCCAGAAGGAACTCGCTGCTGCCGGTGATGTGGCTGCCAAGCTTTCTCAGATTTCTGTGAATCTTGAACGCCGCGTCGTGGAAGGCGAACGTCTGTACGGTTCTGTGACCGCTGCTGACATTGCCGACGCTATCACCAAGCAGGGTGTCAAGGTGACCCGCGCTCAGGTTGCTCTCGAAGAGCCGATCAAGCAGCTCGGTGTCTACACCGTGACCATCAAGGTGTTCAGCGACGTCGAAGCTCAGGTCAAGGTTTGGGTGGTTGCTGAGAAGTAATTAATTCTCAAAACACCTAAAAGTTGAAAAAAGCGTCTCCGTTTCCACGGAGACGTTTTTAATTACAACCAACAAACTTTATTATCTGTCTACAGTCTACTTCCTACTGTCTACTGCCTACTGTCTACTTCCTACTGTCTACTTCCTACTTTTCCTACTGCCTTGCCGCCAATTCTTCGGGCGTGCGTGCGAGGATGTCCCAGTCGCCGCGCTTGATAATCTTGTAGGCATATCCCTGCTCGGTGAGGAACAGCTGGCGGTTCATCGCGAATTCCTGCTCCTTGGAATCTTGCGTGACGATGCTGTAGAAGTGCGCGGCACCGCCGTCGCTCTTGGGGCGCAGCACGCGGCCGAGGCGCTGGGCTTCTTCTTGGCGGCTGCCGAACGTACCGGAAATCTGGATGAGCACGTTCGCGTCGGGCAGGTCGATGGCGAAGTTGCCGACCTTCGATACCATGAGGTTCTTGAGGCTCCCGTTGCGGAAGGCTGCGTATAACTTTTCGCGGTCCTTGTTCGGAGTCTTGCCCGTGATGAGCGGGATGTCGAGTTCCTTGGAGAGCGATTCGAGCTGGTCGATGTACTGGCCGATGATGAGCACGCGGTCGTCGGGCTTGTCGAAGTGCTTGAGCAGGCGTTCCACGATGTCCGTCTTCTCGGGGTTCGTGGAGGCGAGCGTAATCTTTTCGCGCACCGGTGCAAGCGCATACTTCATTTTGAGTTCGGCTTCCATCGGGATGCGGATTTCGTTACAGTCGGCGGTGGCAATCCAGCCCTGTGCTTCCAATATGCGCCACGGGATGTCGTACTTCTTGGGGCCGATAAGGCTGAACACTTCGGTTTCCTTGTGGTCTTCGCGGACGAGCGTCGCGGTGAGGCCGAGGCGGCGCGTGGCCTGCATTTCGGTACTCAGGCGGAACACGGGCGCGGGCAACAGATGTACCTCGTCGTAAATCATGAGGCCCCACTTCTGCTGGCTGAACAGCGGGAAGTTCGCGAGTTCCTTTTTGACTTCTTCGTCAGAAAAGTCGTCGAGCTCGGTTTCGGGCTTTTCGTTTTCCGCTTTCTTCGCGCGCTTGCGCTGGGTCAAAATCTGGTAGGTGGCCACGGTCACGGGGCCGATTTCCTTGACTTCGCCGGAGTATTCCTTCACCTGGTCGATGGTGAGGTCCGTCTTGTCGCAAATTTCGCGAATCCACTGGCGGGATGCAGAAATATTCGGCGTGAGGATCAAAGTCTTCGTTTGTACTAAGGCCATCGTTGCAAGGCCGATGACGGTCTTACCTGAACCGCAGGGGAGCACGATGACGCCCGAACCGCCCTTTTCGGAACCGCTTGCGTAGAACACTTGGGCGGCTTCTTTCTGGTAGTCGCGGAGTTCGAACTTCTTGCCGCTGAGCGTCGTCTCGCGCAGGTGGATGGGCAGCGGGTCGCCCACGGTGTAGCCGGCAAGGTCTTCGACTGGGAACCCGGCGTTGGTGAGGGCCATCTTGAGGTGGCCACGGCGTTCCGGGTCCACGATGGCGCTTGTTTCACCGAGAAATTCGATGACGAACGGCTCGACTTCTTTGAGCTTGCATATTTCGGTGAACATGTACTGGTCGTCGGATTCGATAATCAGCCTGTCGCCGTCTTTCTTGAGGCGCAGGAGGCCGTAGCGGGCCATGTAGTCTTCGACTTCCGTGATGACCGTCTGCGGGATGGGGTAGCGGCTCTGGCTTTCGAGGCGTTCGATGACGTCCGGTGCGCGCAGTCCGGTTGCGGCTGCGTTCCAGAGGCTCAGGTGCGATATTTTGTAAGTATGCAGGTGTTCCGGGCTCTTGACGAGTTCGGTAAAGGGGGCTATCGCGTCGCGTGCTGCTTCGTAGGAGGGGGCATCAACCTCGACCATGATTTCGAGGTTGCTCTGTACAATAATGGCGCCATTCGGATTCATAGGCGCCAAATTTAGAAAAAAAAGAGGCTAGATGCTAGGATTTAGGGGTTAGGGAAGTAAAATAAAAGTCGCACTCCCGGAGGAATGCGACTTTAGAGCCACCCAGCAGATTTGAACTGCCGACCTGCTGATTACGAATCAGCTGCTCTACCAGCTGAGCTAGAGTGGCATAGCGGGGCAAAAGTTAGTAATAAGGCTCCCTTTTGTCAAGATTGGCTGACAAAGGAACTTTTTTTTTCTATGATTGGGTCACAAATTTTAAAATGGACGTCTATTATGGCTAACGAATCTACTACCAATAACTCCGAACTCAAGGAATTTTTTGTTACCCACGGTACAAAGCTCGCTATCGTCTTGGTCGTCATCATGGCCATCGTCGTGGGTGTTGTGCAATATAAGGAATACCGTCAGGGCGCTCTTGATGCCCAGGCCGAAAATCTCGGTCTCGGTATGACTTACCTCTACGCCGGCGAAAAGGACAGCGCTTTGGCTGAGTTCGAATCCAAGATGAACTCTGGCAAGCTCGAAGGCCTCGCCTTGGCCAAGGCCGCTCTCTACAGCGCAAACATCAAGTTCGAAAACAACGACCTCGATGCTGCCGAGCCCCTGTTCCAGAAGGCTATCGACAATGCTGGTTCTTCTGCCCTGGTCCGTTCTGCCGCCATGCACGGTATCGCTTCTGTGAAGATGGAAAAGGGTGACTACACCGCCGCTGCCAGTCTCCTCGAAAAGTTCGTGAGCGAATTCGGCAAGCGCACGGGTGATCTCCAGGATCGTTACGAAAAGGACGAACCGGTGGACGAAACCCCGATGGTCGCTGACGCCATGTGGAAGCTCACGCTCGTTTACGACAAGCTGGGCCAGGCCGACAAGGCCAAGGCTACTGCCGAGCGCATCCTCAAGGTCTACGGCGATAACCAGCAGTTCGCTGACAAGGCGTCCAAGTTCCTCGGAAAGTAATTCCCGAAAACGTTTACGATTTTTCCCCGGTTATGCCGGGGATTTTTTTTGTTTTTGGATTACTGGTGGGCGAACGCCCAGCCGATGATAAAGATGGCGTAGTAGGCGACGACCCAGAAAATATCCGATGCCGCAACGGGCGCACCCCAACGCAGACTCTTTTTGCTCGGGATGAACCCGCACAGGAGCCCCGCGATGAACCCGTACAGGTGGGCGAGGATGTCGGCGTGTTCGCCGAGCCCGACAAACGTGGCAAGCGAGGCCGCTCCGCAAAGGGGCGCGAACCGGCGCAGCAGCCCGTGACTCTCCTTGGGCATCAGGCGGAATTCCATCACGGAGAGTGCGCCGATGGCGGCGAATACGAACGTGGAAAAACCGAGACTGCGGAAGTCCGTCTGGACAGTTGCTGCGACGCAGAAGTTTGCTAGTGCGCTTGATACGGCGAGGAACGGGACCACCTTCGCGAGAGAAATTCTGTAGCTCATCATGCTGAGCACGAGGTAGCCCGTGAGCAGGTTGCCTCCGAGGTGCCTTGAATCCCCGTGCAGCGTGAGTGCCGTGATGCAGCGCCACCATTGCCCGTTCATGACTTTGGTTGCGTCGGAAAGGCCTTCGCCTTCGATGCCGGGAATGATGCCGGAGAACTGGACCAGCGTGACTGCTGCCGGAACAAGTAATACCCAGATGGGTTGGAAACTTGCCTTGAGCGGGAGCGGTGCATTGACTTCCCTTGGCGGATTTTCGCGGTGGTACAGTCTTATCTGGAAACGTGCGCGCTTTTGGTCGTCGAGTTCGACGAATATCTGGAAGGGCCCGTCGGGGGAGTGTTCCAGCCGGTGCGAAATTCCTTGCGACAAAAGAACAAGGCTCTCGTCGCGAATTTGTTTGTAACCGCCTTCGCTGATGCGGATTTCGGTCGGCTCAAGTTCTTCTTCTGTTGGCTGTGCCGCAGTTGTTTGCTCTGCGGTTGATTGTGTAATAGGTTGTGCTGTAATAGGCTCCGCCTCGGGTGTCGGCTGTGGTTCTGTGGGCCTGCGCCTGACCATGGGACTCATGAATCTGGACATGCTAACCTACCTTTGCCGCAGAGGTCAAGGCGAAGTGCCCGTCTGCCGTCTTGCATTCGGCACGGAGATAGGCGTAGTCTTCGAAGTCCATCGTGATGTCGGAGGAGGCGCGTGCAAGCACCATGCTGTGCATGTCCACGACTTCCTTGTCTGCAATCTTGCCGTCGAGTTTGCGCTTCCTGCCGAAAATGCGGATGTAGCGGAAGCAGCCACCCATGTCGTTTGTGCAACGAGCATGGAAATGAATGCGTTTGCCGTCGCGTTCCCACCAAAGCGCAGGACCGTCGGTGATGTAGCAGTTGTCGCTTGCGAACGCCTCGTTCAAGGCCTCGAGCGAAAGCCCGTCCATTGTATCTCGAACCACGACTCCCTCGCTTTGCGCTCCATCCCCCGCGCCTCGCGCCTCGCGCCCCGAGCCTCGAGCCTTGTCTAATTTCACCACTGTCCGAACTTTCCCGAACACGTGGTCTCTCGAATACTTGAGCGTAAACAGCGGGAACCCAACGGCCGTGGTGTCGTTCAAGTCGCCGTGTGCGTCGTTTCCGCCGATGGGGAGCAAATAATTTTCTTTGCCGAGTTCGTCAATCCACCATTGCCGTCCGAGCATGAACCCCTCGTCTTGCATCCCGTTCCAGAACTGGATGCCGCGAATCTTGTGCGTCGCGTCCAAGTTCAAATCCTTGTGGCTCCAGTAGCCGCGCCGGAATACGAACTTCTCGATGATTCCCATCGGTTGCATGGGGTGGGCCGCGAAGCAGTGCGCCTTTGTTGCCGAAAGGTGTCCTGGGATTTTCCGGGTGGGCATGTTGTCGAGCCAGTAACGCCCGCAGTCGCCGAGGCCCGGCAAGTATTCGTCGGGAGCGAGGACTGTCATGTGGACGTTTTCGCCTTTGGAGTTGCCCGCAGAAACTTCTTCACCGGCGAGCAACAGCGGATAGCTTTCCGGGAGTGCTGCAATCTCGTCCTTAAGTGCTTGGAATCTAGGCGCAGGCGATGGCGCCTCGCGCGTATAGTCTTCGGCGGTGAATGCAAAATCGTAGGCGTGGTCCGTGCAGCACACGAAATCGAGGCCGACCGCTTTTGCTGCCTGCTGGAAAACTTCGGGGGTTGCTCCGAATTCCACGTGGTCGGCGGAGTAGTGCGTGTGACAGTGCATTTCTCCAGCGACATATCCGGGTGCTTTAGGGTGTGCTTCGGAAAGGACTTGCAGGGTGAGCGGTTCGGCTCGTAGCCCCGGTAAACTCCAGCGCTTGAATGTGCGTCCCTTTCCGTCGGAGGCTCGCTTTACTTTGATTTCTGCATAAATGCAGTAGCGGCCTGGTTGAATCCCTTCGAGGGGGAGCGGGTGAAATTCAAATTGTTGCGTCGCTTCGATGTTGAGTGGAATCTCCCGTACATCCCATGCGGACTTGGGGGCATCTTGTGCGGCGATAGTTATTTTGGCCTGTTCCAGAGTGACGGGGAAGCGGTTCGCGTCGCGCAAAACGATCCAGAGTACGGGGGTTTCCCCAGGAACCGCCTGGAATGCCATGTCGAAAATGATTTCGGGCCATGCTCTGTACAGGAGCGACCACGGCAACTTGAACTTGAAGTGCGTCTCTGCGTAATGCAGCTTTTCCCAAGGTGCGAAAATCATCATGGCCCCGCATTTTTCGTCGGGGTTTCAGTCGCCTTTTCTTCTTGTTTCTTGGGCTCTTTCTTGAGCTCTTTTTGGGGCTCGTTCTTTGGCTCGCTAGGGGCGCTCGGGGTTGTTGCGGGAGGCTCCGTGTCTATCGACGCTTTCTTTGTGGTGTCGGTGACTGCGGTCGTGTCGGTGATTTTCCCGGTTGTATCGACCTTAACTGTGTCGGCGGCAGTCTTGGTTGTGTCAGCGGCTTTCGTAGAGTCTGTCGTTGCTTTTTTCGTTGTATCTGCAGGCGCTGCTGTCGAATCGGCTGTTTTTGCGGTCGGTTTGTTTGCCTTTACGTCTGTGCCCTTGAGAGTCTTGGTGCTGTCGCTTCTCTTGACCTTGCTACTGTCGTTTGCCGTGGAGTCCTGTTCTATCTTGGGATAGTCCCACAAGCTGAACGCTACGCGAATCTGCAATTGCAACCCGCCGACATTCCACTTGGCATTTTCTGTTGGCCCGTCTGGTACGATGTCTGCAAAACTCTTTTTCGATTTGACGGGGATAGAACTGTAACCGATATCGCCGAATACGTTGAATCCCTTCCAGCTGGTAATCAGGTAGCCAATGCTGAAACCGAATCCTCCGCCGTAAAGGGGTGTCTCTGCTGCAATTTTTCCCCAGGTCGAATATATTTCGGTGCCGGGGAGTACCCAGTACCAGCGGACTGCAACGCTGAATAAACTTTCCCCGGTGAGGGACATCAGGTTAGTGGGGATGGCAAGACGGTATTCCAAGAACAGCGGCATGCCTTGAATGGTATATTCGTAATGGTGGCTCTTGTTTTTCCTATCTGTGAGCACGACGGATTCGTGGTCGTAAATAAACGAGAGCCCAAGGCTTAAAAAGTTATCCCGGAAGGGCTGGAATTGCAGACCCCCGCTGATGGGGAAGCAGAAGTTGACCTTTTGGAAATCTTGTTTGGCAACCGTCAGCGATTCGCTTTCGGTGAGGGCCTGGCTGTAGAATTCCCTGTAGATGGTGTCAACGGTGTTCTGGAAGTATTGGCGTTCTCCAAAGTCCAAAAAAGAGATTGCCGGTTGAAGGAAAATGGATATGCGCCCGTTGTCGTGTTCGACTTTATCTGCATCGGCGAAGACCATTGCCGCAAAGAGCAATACGTAGAGTACAGTCTTCAGAAACTCCGGCCTTCTCATTTTGCGAACCTAGTTCGTCATTTCCTTTTCTTCTTTCTGGACACGGTTCTTTTCGGCGTCCTTCTTCAGCTTTTTCTCGAATTTGGCTTCGGCCTTTGCAATTTTCTTTTCTGTTTTTTCAATCTGTTTCAACACATCCGCATCTTGGCCAAGGTCGTTGCGGGCAATTTCCAAGTACGAGCGCGCTGCATCAAACTGGTCCAGTTCGGTGTAGGCTTCTGTAATCATGAAGAGGGATTCCTGCCTGCGTTTGGACTTGGGGTAAGTTGTCAGGAATTCTTTCAGGTAGATGACTGTGGCCTGGGGCTTGTCCATGCGCATGTAGAGGCGTGCCGTCTGGAATTCCTTTTCGGCAAGGCGTTCGACAAGTTGTTCGTAATAGTAGTTTACCGAGTCGCGGAGCGGAGTCTCTGGATAGCTGTCCAGGTAGCGCTCAAAGTCCTTCATTGCCGTTGTCGTGTTGCTCTCGTCGCGGGAAACCTTGAATTCCATGTTGTACGACGAGACGGCTTTACGGTAGGCTGCTATCTCTGCAAATGGGGAACCGGGGAAATTCAATACAAAGCTGCCGTATTCTCCACGGGCCTCGATCCATTCTTCGAGATTGAAGTAGCTTTCGGCAAGGAGAAATTGACTCTTTTCTAGGTAGCCCGTACCGGCGCACAAGGAAAGAATGTCTTCAAGTTTGTCTTGTGCGCGTCCATACTTACCCTTCTTGAACAAGCCTTCGGCGACCTCGTATTTTTCGCGGCAAAATTCAGTGTGGCTCTTTTTGTCTTTGCCCGAACCGGCACAACCGACTAGGAGCGCTGCGCAGAAGAAAAACGTGAAGAAGAGGGTACACTTTTTAAATATGGTCATTTTTTTTCTTTGGTTAATTCTACTTTTTGGATGTAAAGTAGCAAAAAGAAGACCGACAGAAAAATGATTTTAGTCCGCTATGTGTTGAAAGAGCTGATTGCGCCCTTCCTGGCGTCACTTTTCGGCATTACGTTTTTGTTCGTAGTCGATTTTCTTGTCAAAATATTGGACAATGTCCTATCGAAAGGGCTTCCGGCTTCGACGGTTCTTGAAATTTTTGTCTTGAACCTCGCTTGGATGTTGTCGCTCTCTATCCCGATGGCTGTTCTGGTGTCGTGTCTCATGGCGTTTGGACGCATGTCGGGGGACCAGGAAATTACTGCGGTAAAAGCGGCCGGTGTTTCTCCGGTATCCTTGATTCGCCCTGTCTTTATCGTGGGCATGTTGCTCTCGGTCCTCCTGATGTTGTTCAACAACTGGGTGCTTCCCGAGGCGAACCACCGTTCCGTCGAATTGATGAACGCCGTATCCCGGAAAAAGCCGCATGTGTTTATCGATGCCGGCAAGTTGATTACGCAGTTCCCGGACGTTCAGCTTTGGGTAAGCCGCATTGACCCGTCGTCGGGTACGCTTTACGGAATTCAAGTTTTTGAACTGGAACACAAGGGTCCACCGCGAATTGTGTATGCCGACAGTGCCTCGATGGAATATGTCGATAACGGCGCTACTTTGATGTTCAAGCTCCGTAGTGGAGAAACCCATGTTGTCGATGCCGACGACCCTAGCAACTATTTCCGTATAAGGTTCTTTGCACAGGACTTGGCCCTCAAGAACGTGGACGACCGTCTTGAACGCCGTAGCCGCAGTTACAGGAGTGACCGTGAAATGCCTGTCGAGATGATGCTCGATGTGGTTCACGATGCCGAGGCCCGGTACGATACCGCCTTTATCGAAGCGAAGGAGCGCAGGCTCTCCTCCCTGCACGAGCTACGGACTCGCTTGGAGCTCGACTCGATTGCTCCGTCTGGGGTGGTGTCTTCGTATAATACCGACGATACCAGCAGGGTCCGGCGCTCCCTCACCAAACTCCGTATGACCGAGATGTCCGTACTCAGGACAACGGAACGTTTGTACAGTCGCATGGAAACCGAAAAAAAACGTTCTGCACAATATCTTGTTGAAATTCACAAGAAATTCAGCACGTCGGCTGCTTGTTTGGTCTTTATTCTCATTGGTGCCCCGCTAGGGATTATGGCCCGCAAGGGGGGGATTGGTACGGGGATTATCTACAGTCTCGCATTCTTTGTCATATTCTGGGTTTGCCTCATCGGTGGCGAAAACTTGGCTGACCGCCTCATTATTTCGCCGGAATTGGCCATGTGGGCCCCGAACATCATCATTGGCGCCTTCGGCATATTTATCACGATAGCGATGGTCCGTGACCGTTTCTCGGGAGATTCGAAGTTCTTCCGTGCGGTTCGCAAAGTGGGACGCATATTTACCTTCTTTACGAGGAGGTTCGGATGAGATTCCCGAGGTACCTTGTTTGGAATTTCATGAAGATGTTCCTCATCGTGGTGATCGGGGCGATTCTTGTCTTTGCGATGATCGACTTCGTGGGCAACATCAAGACCTGGCTTGCTCGCGACATGAAGGATGTCGGTGATTACTACCTGAGCTATTTGCCCTACATGGTGTACTTGATTTCGCCGGTGGCCCTGTTTATCGCGGTCCTTGCATCGGTGGGTAACATGGCGCGCCATCTCGAAATGAGCGCGATGCAAAGTTCTGGGCAGAATCCTCTCAAGACGTTGCTGCCTATCTTTTTCATTGGCATTCTCGTTTCTGTGGGCTCGTACGAGATGAGCGAACTCTGGCTCCCCGATGCGAATCACAGGCGGTTCGAAATCATGGAGACGAACGCCCAGAAACGGAAAAATCCGCGAATCAAGGAAAAGCAGAATTTCACGTTTATCGATAACGAGAAGGCGAGCTGGTTTTTCAAGTTTTATTCGGGAAGCAAGAAAATGGGGCGCGATGTCGTGCTATTGCTCCGCGATGAGGGGCGCCTTGTGGAACGCTACGATGCGCGCATTGTCCGTTGGATCGAGGAGGATAGCTCGACTACGGGGTATTGGCGCATGGAAAATGGTCACCGGCGGATATTCCGCAAAGATGGCTCGGTGAATGTCTCTTCGTACCTGCGGGAATCCCTTGCGAATAGGTTGAGTACGCACCCGGATGACTTGATTAATGAACGACAACTGCCGGACGAGATGGACTCCAAGATGGTCAAGCAGCGTATTGACGTGCTCCGGCGTTCCGGTGAAGACACCCGCATCATGGAAACGGCTCTCCATTTCAAGCGCTCCGCGCATTGGATGAACTTGGTCGTCTTGCTTATCGGAGCGGCCCTGTGCCACCGATATAGCCGATCGGGAGGGCTTTCTCAAAAGTTCGGGGTTGGCCTTTTGATTGTGTTTAGCTATTATATCCTGGAAAGAATCGGTTTGAAAATGGGCGAGAACGGAGCGTTGACTCCGCTTGTCGCAGCATGGGTGAGTCATTGTGTTTATGCACTTTTGGCGTCGGTCATGCTTTACCGTTCATTCCGTTTGTAAGGGGAAGTTGTATGTCGGATATATTGTTTGTTTTGTCGGGGCTCCTGCTAGGGCTTGCCTTTAAGGGCGGCATGTGGTTGTTCCTGATTCCGTTTGCCGGGGTGGCCTGTGCGCTGGCCTTCATGAACCGTCCTCGGCTCCCTGGGGGGAAGACCGCCAACATTCCGGTGGTGACCAAGGCTATCCGTGCTACGGGGCTTGTCCCTGCGACGACTCCTGACTTGCGTTCCGAATACAAGGATGTCAAGCAGGAATACAACGAACCGAATTCGACATTGAAGGTGAACCAGGTCTGGAACCGCGCCGATGCCGATATCGACAAGGCTTTCCACGACATGCTTGTTGCTCTCAAGGGGCTTATTCCTGCAGCAAATTCCCTGATAATCCTTTCTCGAATTTCTCCTCGCGAATGGGGTGTCCGTTCTTTCTATAACGACGGAACCACGCAGATTGCGACCGACATGAAAATTGGTGAAAATTCCGGAATTTTGGGCCAGCTCTTCCGCCCTGGAGTAGACCGCTTGCTCGAAGGCGACCTCACGGGGGGCAAGGCTCTGCTTTACTATTTGGACAACCCGAGCATCAAATCCATTGTGGCCGTCCCTGTGTTCGACCGCAACAAGAACCGCTCCGGTGCGTTGATTATCGACTCCATTTACCCGAACGCCTTCAATTCCAATACGGCTCTTGCTCTCTCTTACATAGCAAATAACATCGACATGCTTGGCTACAAGAGCTACGCTTCGGCCAAGAACTACATTGAACAGCAGCAGTTCAGCGTCTTGTACTATTACCAGCGCAAGTTCTTCCAGACGATGACGGTCAAGGATATCTACAAGCAGATTTTCGAATACGTCAAGGAGAACATTCCCTTCGATCGTCTTTTGGTTCTCGCTTTGGATAAACCGAACGAAAATATCGGCCATGTGGTGTTCTGTGACGGCGTGGATTCCGAGCAGTTTGTCAACAAGCAGTTCTCCCTGAACGACAAGGGTATCTGCGTGCTGGCCCTTTTGCGCAACCGCCTTGTGGAACGCGATTTCAGCAACGGATTCAGCGAATATGTGCCGCGCCTCGACAACCAGGAAAAGCGCAATATGGATTTGTTGCAGTTGCTGGTGATGCCGGTCCCGACCGAGGCGAGCGCCGAGATGGCGGAACTGGCGATATGCCTCGAAAGCCGTTTCCCGGGCCGTTATTCTGAACACGAAAAGGAACTGCTCAAGGCGTTTGCCGGCGTGGCCGGGTTTGCCTACGACCGTGCCCGTAAATTCGAACACGGCAAGGATCTCGCCATGCGCGATGGCCTGACCGGGCTTATCAACCACCGTACTTTGCACGAAAGTTTCCGTACAGAAAAGATTAGAGCCGATCGGCAAGGGTACAATATCGGCGTGCTCATGATGGACATTGACCATTTCAAGCGCGTCAACGATACTTATGGCCATCCTGTCGGCGATATTGTCATCAAGGGCATTGCCGATGCCATCAGCGGAGAAATTCGCAAGGAAATCGACGTGGTGGCCCGCTACGGTGGCGAGGAATTCGTCGTCGGCCTTGTCGATACGACTCCCGAGGGCATGATTGAAACGGCGGAACGCATTCGCAAGGCTGTGGGTAAACTGGAGTTCGATGTACACCAGTCAGAACCGCTCCGCGTTACGGTAAGTATTGGCGCCTATCTCGTGACTCCGACATTCCACGACATGAAGGCGGCCTTGAATAATGCCGACCAGGCCCTGTACAAGGCCAAGGAAGGTGGCCGCAACCAAGTTATTGAATACAAGTTAGAGCAGTAATATGTTTACCGTTGTCGATTGGGCAGTCCTTGCCGCTTACCTGTTGCTTTCTTTGGCTATAGGCCTTTGGGTTTCTCGTGGCAACAAGAATCTCAAGGAATACATGTTCGGTGGTGGGGCAATCCCATGGGTTGCCGTGGGGATTAGCCTTATTGCGACTTCCGTGAGCGCGACGACGTTTCTCGGGGCGCCTGCCGATGTTTATGGCGACAACATGACTTTCCTCATGTTCCAAATCGGCGCGCTTTTGAGCATTGTCGTGGTGGGTTTCGTATTCATCCCGCGTTTCCGTACGGCAGGCATAAACAGCGCTTATGAATTGTTCGAGGTTCGCTTTGGTTCCAAGGCGGTGCGCCGCTTGGCTGCTGTTTTCTATTGCATGCACTTGCTGCTTCGCACGGGAATCCTGCTTTACGCTCCGTCCCTTGTGCTTGCACAAATTCTGCACGTGGACTTGAAACTGGCGATAATCGTTTCGGCGGCGGTGGCCATTTTCTATACCTGGTTCGGGGGCATCAAGGCCGTCATCTGGACCGATGTGATGCAGTTCTGTGTGTTTTTTGGCGGTGGTGTATTGGTGCTCGTGCTGATTTCGAATGCCGTGGGCGGCTTTGGTGAAATGGCCGCCCTTGCAAGCGAGGCGGGCAAGACCAAGTGGTGGGATGCCTCGATGGATATTTCCAATGCGCGTACGCTGATTTCTGCCGGCTTTGCCTATGCGATTTTGGAGATAGCCATCCGTGGGTGTGACCAACAGTTTGTACAACGTTATTTGAGCTGCAAGGACGTGAAGGCCGCAAACCGTTCCAGCGTCCTTTCTATGGTGCTGGGCTGCGCTGTCTCGATTCTCTTTTACTGGGTGGGCGCTGCGCTTTACGTTTATTACAAGATGGCTCATGTCGCCACTCTCCCCGAAGGGATTGGCCAGAATGACGTGTTCCCATACTATATCGTGAACTGCCTTCCCGTGGGAGTCACTGGCCTCATCGTTGCGGCCATCTGCGCTGCCGCCATGAGCAGCCTTTCGGGGGCAATCAACTCGCTCAGCAATACATCGGAACACGATTTTTTGGGCTGGGAAGAATCGAAGGGCATGGGTGGCCTCAAACGCGCAAAAATTTGGACGGTCATTTGGGGCGTACTCGGTGTGTTTTTTGCGCTCTTTGCCGCCACACAGCAGGGGAGCCTTCTCAAAAATGCGCTCTTCTTTACAGGGCTGTTTACGGGGCCGCTCCTTGGCATGTTCTTGCTCGCGTTCTTTGTGAAGGGCCTCAAGAGTTGGCAGGTGGTTGTTTCCGTATTTTGCGGCATGGCAAGCCTCGTGCTTATCCAGGGCATTCCCGTGTTTGGCGTACCCGCGGTCCTCGGCGGCATCTTCAGCTGGCCGTGGATGCCCTTCATCAGCATGACCACTACCGTGATTGTCGCTGTTGTGCTTAAGTATGTGGCGCTCCTATTTGCGAAGAAATAAAGGCCTTATTCTAAGTTAGACTATAAAATCCAGTAAAATTCTTTTTGCCGAATGCCTTATGCTTTCGGCTTTCTTTTTTGTTTAAATTGAAAAATGAACTACAACAGGGAGGTTCCTATGCAGAACAAAGTATCATACGTTGTCATCATCGTACTCGCGTTCGTGTGTCTCGTTCTTTCACTCAGTGTCGGGCGCGCATCCGACGTTGCTGCACAACCGAAGGTATCGTCCCTGGAGCCGGTTCCGGAAGAAGGTGGCCTGCCTTCTGGTGGCGTGGCTGTTTCGAGCGAAGAGAAAAAAAACTTTTTAGCCGACGAGTACGTCACCAGTTTCAATATAGTTCTAAAGGACAAAAACAAGGACGTCGCCTATAAACGCCTGAATGAGAGCCGCGAAAAGATTCTCGCCTTGCTACAGAAATATTCTGTGGGTCCGCAGGAGTATGAACTTCTCGGCACGTCGCTCAAGAAGGACTGGGATTATGCGGATGGCAAGAGGTATTTCTTGGGGTATACGGCATCGCAGAATGTGAAGGTGATTTTGCATAGCAAGCAGGAGTCGGATTCCCTGGAATTCGACTTGACCAGTTTTGCGTTTGTCGATGACGCATCCACGCAGTCGCGGCTCAAGAATGCCGAAGCCCTGGAAGTCGATGTAATCAAGAGCGCCTGCAAGAAGGCATCCCGCTTGGCGGAAGAAAATGCGCAGAGTGTAGGAGCGAAGGTCGGGAAGGTGATTTCTGTGGAAGGATCTTCGGAGGTAGAGAAGTTGAGTACCTCGGATTCCGTAGAAGTTTCGGCGTCGGTTTCGGCGACGCTTTCCCTGAACGGTGTGGAAAATAGCGGGAAGTCGTATGTCCAGGTTTCCCAGATCGAAAATAAGAAGTTCCTTGCAGACAAGTTTATTGTGACCGCGAATATCATGTTTGACGGCGCCGACAAGGAAGCGCTTTTTAAGGATATGGCCGCACGCCGGGGTGATGTAGTGCAGATTGCGAAAGACCTGGGCGTTGCAGAATCGGAGATAGAAGCGCAGTCTATGATGCTACGCAAAAAGCAGAAGTATGAGTTCTACGGCAATGAATCCCAAAAGAAAGCCTTCAGGGCCACCCAGAGGATTACGGTCAACTTTACGTCCAAGGATGCCGCCGGGGCGTTCTTGGATGGAATCGTCGGCCTTGAAAACGTTAACGTGCTTAATGCCATGCCTGTCCTGAAGAACGAGGATTCGCTCAGGGTTCAGGTTACAAACATTGCCGGCAAAAAGGCGATGGCCCGCGCCAAGGCGATTGCCGAGGGCTTTGACGGCTCCCTGGGCAAGGTCGTTGCGGTAAGCAACAAGCCTTTAGACGAAATTGGGATGACCCTCCTTGGTGCCCGCGATGGAGCCATGTACAGGGGAAAAACTGCGCGGGCTCATAATCTTCTGTTGTCGAATTCTCCACCGGATTCCAAGATGAACATCGCCGATTCCGTGTCTGTTTCGGCATACCTGTCCGTCATGGCCGAGATTGAGTAGCCCCTCAAAACTACTGCTCAAATTTTTTCCATTTGTCAACCCTTTTCCCCGAAAAAAGTTCCTTTTTGGGGAGGTAAAAAGGGGATGAAATGCTAACTATTTGTTCTTCACGGAGTTAACGATTTTCGGAAAAATCGTGTATTTTTGGATTGTTTGTAAAATTTTACATATATCCGTTTTTGTCGCACAATTATTACAAAAAAATTATCTTATTTTCCGAAAATCTATGCAAATTCTCATTTCTTTTATTATCTTAATACCTACATCTTGTGGATGTTGATTGGACATATACACAAGATATTGTAATTTTGGAACGTTTTCCAGGGTGGACCACCACAAGAGGACGGACCTGAAAGGAAAGACGATGATTTTAACTGTGAAGAAGCGCGACGGCCGCGAAATGCCGTTCAACATCGAGAAGATTGCCGACGCTATCGTCAAGGCTTTCCGAGCTTCCGGCGAATTGAACGAACAAATTAAGGCTTCCCAGGATCAGCTGAATCTTTTGGGCAGTGACGACGTTTTGAGCAGTACTGCTCTCAAGGTTGCTGCCGACGCTGTGGGGCATCTCGAGGCCGCCAACAAGACGCAGCCGGACATCGAAGAAATTCAGGATGCCGTTGAAAAGGCTCTCACCGAGGGCGGCTATGCCGATACCGCCAAGAGCTACATCTTGTACCGCGCTGAGCGTACCCGCATCCGCGAAGTCAATACGCGCCTCATGCACACGCTCCGCGACATCACCTTCAGTTCTGCGAAGGAATCCGACCTTAAGCGCGAAAATGCGAATATCGACGGTGATACCGCCATGGGCACCATGCTCAAGTATGGTAGCGAATCGGCCAAGCATTTCTACACGATGATGATGCTCAAGCCCGAGCACAGCCGCGCTCACATGGATGGCGACATCCATATCCACGATTTGGATTTCTACTCGCTTACCATGACGTGCTGCCAGATCGACTTGAAGAAGTTGTTCAAGAACGGCTTCAACACGGGTCACGGCCATCTGCGTGAACCCAAGGATATCCGCAGCTACGCGGCCCTTGCTGCTATTGCCATTCAGAGTAATCAGAACGACCAGCATGGTGGCCAGTCCATCCCAAACTTCGACTATGCCATGGCCGACGGTGTGCGCATCACGTACCGCAAGGCTTATCTTTCCAACATGGTCAAGGCGCTCATCCTCCTGACCGGCAAGACAGAAGAAGAAATCCAGCCGGTCGTGAAGAAGCTCCATACCGAAATGGCCGAAATGGGCATGGTCGCGACTCTCGTGCCGAACGAAAAGTTCCAGGAAGCTGAAGCCCGCGAACTTTCCAAGACCTTCGACGCCGATACGGTTAAGAAGGCGCAGACGTTTGCCGAGAAGATGGCCTACGAAGAAACGGACAAGACGACGTTCCAGGCAATGGAAGCGTTTGTCCACAATTTGAACTCCATGCACAGCCGTGCCGGTGCGCAGACTCCGTTCAGCAGCATCAACTACGGCATGTGTACCGAGCCCGAAGCCCGTATGGCCATGAAGAACCTGTTGCTCACGACCGAAGAAGGCCTGGGTGGCGGTGAAACGGCTATCTTCCCGATCCAGATTTTCCGCGTGAAGGAAGGCGTCAGCATGAATCCGGGTGACCCGAATTACGACCTGTTCAAGCTTGCCTGCCGCGTGAGTGCAAAGCGCCTGTTCCCGAATTTCAGCTTCCAGGACGCTCCGTACAACCTGCAGTACTACAAGCCGGGCCATCCCGAAACCGAAATTGCCTACATGGGCTGCCGTACCCGTGTTATCGGTAACACTTACGACCCGACTCGTGAAATCAGTTTCGGCCGTGGTAACTTGAGCTTTACTTCTATCAACTTGCCGCGTATCGCTATCAAGATGAAGTCCGTGGACCTGTTCTTCAAGGAACTCGACCGCATGCTTCAGCTCGTGAGCGACCAGCTCATGGAACGTTTCGCCGTCCAGAGCCGTCGCAAGGTCAAGAACTTCCCGTTCCTCATGGGGCAGGGCGTGTGGATTGATTCCGACAAGCTCGGCTGGGAAGACACCGTGGGCGAAGTCATCAAGCACGGTACGCTTTCTATTGGCTTTATCGGCCTTGCCGAAACCCTGGTGATGCTCACGGGCAAGCACCACGGCGAATCCGAAGCCTCCCAGGAACTGGGCCTCAAGATTGTGGGCCACATGCGTGAATTCTGCGACAAGGAATCCAAGCGCCTCGGCCTCAATTTCAGTTTGCTTGCAACCCCTGCCGAAGGCCTTTCCGGCCGCTTCGTGCGCATCGACAAGAAGATGTTCGGTATCATTCCGGGCGTCACCGACCGCGATTACTACACCAACTCGTTCCACGTGCCGGTGTATTACAAGATTTCGGCGTTCAAGAAGATTTCGCTCGAAGCCCCGTACCATGCGCTCACCAACGCTGGCCACATCAGCTATATCGAACTTGACGGCGATCCGACCCAGAATTTGGATGCCTTCGAAAAGATTGTGCACCACATGGCAAAATCCGGTATCGGCTATGGTTCCATCAACCATCCGGTGGACCGCGACCCGGTTTGCGGATTCGTTGGCGTGATTGGCGACTGCTGCCCGCGTTGCGGCCGTAGCGAAGGTCATGCGATTTCGCCGGAAAAGATTGAGGAACTGCGCAAACTTTATCCGGGCATGCCCGCATTTAAGGGCATTAGGTAAATTTTATAAACAAGGAGAAATGAAATGTCAGAGAAAGAAATGAGCAAGTATGGTGAAGGCGTCGGTTTCGAACGCATTCGCCGCATCACCGGCTACCTGGTCGGTACTGTGGACCGTTTCAACAACGCCAAGCGCGCCGAAGTGAACGATCGCGTGAAGCACGGTGTGTAAATGGAAACTGTGTATCCTCGTCTCCGCATAGCGGGGATTGTTCCTGAATCCTTTGTCGATGGCCCGGGCATTCGCCTGACGGTCTTTGTCCAGGGCTGTCCTCATCATTGCCCTGGCTGCCATAATCCCCAGACTCACGATTTCGAGGGTGGGCATTTTATCGACCGCGAGGATATTCTGGACATGATTGAGGAAAATCCGCTGCTCGACGGCATTACGTTCAGTGGCGGTGAACCTTTTGCCCAGGCGGCAGGGCTTGTTCCATTGGCCCGTGAGGTCAAGGAACGGGGCTTCCACCTGATGATTTACACAGGCTATACGTACGAGAGGCTCATGGAATTGTCTCCGGAGCATCCCGAATTGCTGGAACTGCTGTCCTTTGCCGATGTACTCGTCGACGGGCCGTTCATTCTGGCGAAGCGTTCCCTGGAACTCAAGTTCCGTGGCTCGACCAATCAGCGCCTCATCGATGTGCAGGAAAGCCTCTCTGCAGGCCATGTCGTGCTGCACCAGATGCAGGTCGACGAGATGGCCGAACATCCGGAGTGGGTGTTGCAGAGCTAATCAAACCCCGCTTATGTTTTTCGAAAAAGATCTCGGTTACGCGCCGGGGTCTTTTTTTGTATAAAGTGAATCAATGAAGTGTTCTAGTTTTTCGACTATGCAGGAGTTTAATAAGAGTGAGATATAAGCTATTAACTCGTTACTACGCAACCTTCATGGTAAAATAATGGCCGAAACCAACTTCGAGTCAATGCGACAGATTATCAAGTTGCTCCTGAATGTCGATAAGAAAATCCCTGCAAATCTTTATGCGACCGCACGTCTGAAACACGAGGCGATAAACGTGAATTGCAAGAAATACTCTGTTAGGAAGATGCGTAGGGTCGCACTGTAGCTACCATACAATGTTTTTAAAGAACTGCGTAATGCCTTTGATGCCCCTTACGACAATGTCTGCATGGAGAGTTTCTTCGCCAGTTTCACGAGGAAACTGGTCTATAGGCGGGACTTTAATGACCTAGAGAACGTGCGGAAGGTCATTTTCACGTATATTGAGCAGTTTTACAACTGGAAATGGCTCCATTACTCGCCTGGGTACATGCCCCCGCTGGAATATATGCTCTCAAAACGGACTGTTTTGCGTTCAAGTTATACTACTTTATAAGGAAAAAGGATATATTTTAACATTACCAAGTGATGTCTTCGGTATCTCAACCTTGCAGACAGCAAGGTGATGCATGAGGTTCTGAATGCAAAGACCCAGGGTGAATTGAACAATATATTTGACACGAATGCTGAATGAGGTTTCTATGGAGACTAGTCCATTTATTGATGCTGAATTTAATCTTTTCATTGACAATATTCTTAGGTATAAGCAATGTGTTCTTCAACAATGTGATGAACAACAAGCAGAGACTTTTAGAAAATCCATTGACACGATAATGGGCAAAAATTTATCGAAAGTTGAAAAGGGGAATGCTGCTACTGCGGATCAGGCTTGCTATGCGATGCAATGTGCTTTGGCTTATACTTTAAGGAACAGATTCTGTGTTTCGCGCACAAGTGAAGTGATTGAGAATGTATATGGGTATATGAAACGAGACCATGACCGTATTGCAATTGCATTGAACAAACCCTTGTTGGAAACAAAGGTTAAACTGGCTATGAAGTTGATTCAAATGCCGGATGGATTGTATGTTCGAGTTTTGAACGCAGCTAAAAGCTGTTATAATGATGGAAAAGAATATATAGATTGGAATTCTTTAAATGGATATGAAATGATTCCTGATGATATTAAAGAAGAGATGGCAAAAATAAGCGTAGAAGATTACGTGACTTGTTTTACTGTTTAAACATGGTGGTCCCGGCTGGATTGCGAAGCAAGACAGCTAAGGACCGTGACCACTTATTTCAAGGAATAGATGTTCGATTGGACATCTATTTTTCAGTTATGCTCACGATGTTCGCATGTGAAAAATTTTAGTCGGCCCCTCTTCTCGGGTCCTCGTTCCTTTTTATCCCGACACAAAAAAAAGAAAACCACCTTGAAAGGTGGTTTTCTTTTTTAGAGCGGGAAAAGGGACTCGGACCCTCGACCCCGACCTTGGCAAGGTCGTGCTCTACCAACTGAGCTATTCCCGCGGGGTGCCCCAATTATAGATAATTAATTTAGGGTTGTCAAGGGGTATGGAGAGAAAAAATTAAAATTTCTTTCTTTTTTCCCCTTAATTCGAAAAATCCTTCCTTATGGCAGAAATATTCGTGGGGGAGAGGGAGCGGAAGCTTGATGTAGAGGTCTTCCGAAATCAAAAAATCCTTCCCCAGCTTGGAGCAAAGGCTCTGAATACGGCTGGTAGTATTCAGTACATCGCCGTGGTAGGCCATTTCGCTGCCGAAATTCCCGACTTCCGTGGAAATCACCTTGCCGCAGTGCGCTCCGGCCTTGAACGAAGGTGCTACACCGTATTTTTTCATGAAGCGGGGTTTTGTCCTTTCGAGGCAGACGGCGAAGTCGTAAAAGCAGTTGATGGGGCGGGCGTGCCTCTTGCAGGCGGACGTTTTCCAGGTGAGGAAGGCTCCGTCGCCGGCAATCTGGTATATGTCTCCGCGGTTTTCCGCGCAACAGTTCGAGAGCAACCTGTAGTAGTCCTTCATGAAACTGCTGTACTTGACATGGCCGAGCTCTTCGGCAAATTCCGTTGAGTGTCGCAAGTCGATGAACATGAATATCAGGTCTTCTTCTACGGGGTCTTGGTATTTACCGAGGAGCGTATTGATAAACACGCGGGTGCCGAATTTCTTGTGTACGGAATTCGAAAAAGTAAAAAAGTGGGCGAGAAAGAACAACAGCGCGATTGTTGTAATGCATTCCGGGGATGAAAACTCTTCTGCGACCTTTGCGAGCCCATGATCCGTGATGAACTGGCCTGAATTAGTGTTCATATCCCAGAGGAGGATGCATAGTGCGTAGTTTATACTGATGTTTGCAATAAAGTAGAGTGATCGTATGAACAGTGCCGTAGGGACGCTGCGGTGGTCCATTTCGTCTTGGAGGACAACGACATCGTATATCCCGTGCGAAAGCCCCACGAATATGGAAAGTTGCAGCATGAAGAACAGCTTGGAGAGGCTGAATTCTCCAAATGCGGTCATGCCGAGGGCCGATATGCAGACTGTCGCCAGAATCCATCCTGCAATGTAGTTGCAGATGGCTCTGAATTTGCGTGCTGTCATTCTGTTTACGAACATAGGCTAATGGATAAACAGTGGCAGGCACCAGATGATGAAGATGAGGAGGATGTCGGCTGATGACTCTTTGAATAAAAGCGTAGAAAACAGCATCAGGAACACGCCGGCTAAGGACAGGAAAAGATAGAACCTGAGCCATTTCCGAAACTTTCTCGGAGTTTTTGCAAAAAAATTGCCGACCATATGCCCTTATATAACTAAATTTTCGTGTAAACGAGAAGAATTTTTCGGGATTGTCCCCAAAAGGGGCGGAAAAGCCAAAGACGGTGGCTTGTTATGCTTGGAATATATATACATGTACCTTTTTGCAAGAAAGTTTGCGACTATTGCGATTTTCGTGTGATGCCGGTGCCCCGTTCCAGGCTTTTTTTTGAATATACAGATTTGCTTATTCGCGAGATGCAAGGCTTTGCACAGAGGAATGCTGGCGTGCTGGAGTCTGCGTCAACACTTTACTTGGGAGGCGGGACTCCGTCGCTGTTGCCTAGCGAGTGCCTTGTGCGGTTGTTCGATGCGCTTGGTTCTCTCGGTGTTGATGTACATAGCCTCCGTGAAGTTTCGATGGAGTTCAATCCTGAATCGTGCAACGAATCTACTATAGCGCTTGCCCGCGAGTGTGGCGTAAGGCGCATCAGCCTTGGGCTCCAATCGTTCCATGGCGATATCTTGGAACGCATCGGTCGGCATCATTCCGTAGAAGAAGGAATCCGGGCGCTTGAACTGCTTTGTATGCAACCGGAGGTAGAGGTCAACGGCGATCTCATGTTCAACTTGCCTGGGCAATCTGTTGCAGAATTCCTCGAAGACCTGGATTATCTGGCCAGTTTCCCGCTGGATCACGTGAGTTTTTATGGACTCACCGTTGCAGACCGTACGCGTCTCGGTCACCGGATTGCGCGGGACGAACTGTATGTGGACGAGAACTTGTACGGAGAAATGTATCTCAAGGGAGTTGACCTGCTTAAAGAGCGGGGATTCGAACGGTACGAGGTTTCCAATTTTTGCCGTGCGGGCAAATGGAGTGCCCACAATAAAAATTATTGGGATCGCGGGGAATACATTGGTTTTGGACCGGGCGCACACTCCTATTTTAAAGGGTTGCGCTTCCATGCACCGGAAATTTATCTGGGATGGAAGAAGTTTGTTCTAAATGGAATGCCGAAAGACTTACTTTGCATAGATTCCTTGACACCAGACGACATCTGGACGGAGCGTGTTTGGCTTTCTTTGAGGCAAAATTCCGGTTTGGACTTGGAAATTTTGCGCAGGGACGGCATCGAATTGAAGGAATCCTCTTATTCAAAATGGCTCAAAAACGGCTGCTTGGTAAAGGAGGGGGACGCTCTCCGGTTGGTGGGCTACGGCTGGGTGGTCATGGATTCCATTGTGACCGATGTTCTAAACGGATATATTCCAATTTGAACTGATTGAAATTGAAATTTTCGTTTTTTTTTAATTTTCAGCCCTTTTTTCCACATTTTGGCCTATCTTCAAAAATCAGTGTGATATTCGCCTCACCTTCGTTGGTAAACAAAACTTATCCTTACCAAAAGATATATATTGGTATTTGTAGTTTTTTCATTGTTGGAGCCCTGAATGAGATTGCATTTCGTGCGTATCGTTAAGTATTCTGCATTGTTCCTGCTTATGGCGGGTACGTGCTCTTTTGCAGTCCCTCAAATAGACTGCATCGACTACGAAGGTAACCCGAGTTCCTATTGCAAGTATTCCCGTATCGAATCCTCGCGTAGGTTCAACCTGTACACGATGGACGAGGGCGTGCAGGTCAAGAAGGATGCCCAGGGGCTCCCGACCAATTCCAGGCGTAATGTCGATTTTTACGTCTATGCTCCGAAGGCCGACAACGATTCTCTTGAAATTGTCCTGAAACCCGACACGGCCGTCGTGAACATGATGAAGGTGAATTCCCTGGATTCCGGTTTCCGCTGGTTCGGTATCACGGCTTCGTACCCGGTATTCAACATTCCCGTGGGAACTTCGGTTTCACTGACTGGAGATCCTGAAATTGTCGCCTACTACAACTTCTATGCTCCGGCCATCCAGTATTGCTGGACCCGTGAATGCGATAGCGTTGTCACTCAAGCCTCCGACTTGAACATGGACGTGGGCGAATCCGCTACGATTTTCGCTCGTGCTTACATTCCGGTCGGCCCGGATTCTGGCGCTACAGATTCAACTCTCGAAAAGTCTTTCTACTTCTCTACGCAGGGCGCCGGGGACAATCTACAGTTCCAATCGCTGGCTGGTGAAAAACTTCCCGAACGCAAGGGCTTGGGAATCCAGCTTGATTTCACTCCCGAAGATCATGGTATCGTGGGTTTTGTCGTGATGGCTGTAGATACGGGCCGTACCGACCCCGGCGAAGCATTCAAACTCAGTGGTTATCCGGAATCTTTTGATGACAAGGGGAATGCGACGTTTATTGTGAACGGAATTTTCCCGGGTAAATTGACAATCAACGACCGCAATCTCCCGCATCTCGACAGTGCCGCCGTGTTTGATACGGATGGCGATGGTATCGGGGATAAGATTTCGGCTTGGTTCAGTGGCGACCGTGATTCCGTGGTGCTCACAGACTTTGCTTACAGCTGGCCCGATCAGGACAACTTCGGAAAATGGCATTCTTATAAAGACGAGCAGGGCAAGGCCGGAAAGCTGAAAACAGAAATGGATTTTGAATCGCTCAACATGTCGGCTTCGGGCAACGATGCTTTGGGTGCTCTGAAGGTGGCGGTCCAGTCCCAGTTTACGGGAATCGACGATACGCTGCGTACCGACTTGATTGACCATATCGGTGCAGTCATTCAGACGGCATCCATTCTGTATGGCGAGGATGACTCCGATATCCTCATCATCAAGTTCAACAAGGACATTGACACCTCGTGGAACAAGGGCAAGGGCTTTGTCTTGAACGGCAAGGAAATCGCCGAAGAAGCCATTGAGAAAAATGGTGACGAGTGGCGTTTCAAGGTGGATAAGGGCGTCGTGAAAGTGGGCGATATGATTCGCATTTCGATTGATGGCGGTATCCAGGCAGCCGACGGCAACAAGACCGGAAAGAACCGGGAAGTGCCGGTGCGCAGTGCCGGTGGCATTTACGCGACCAACGAGAACAACGGATTCTACGACCGCAACGGCGATGGCACTATGGACAGTGCCTCCATCGGTTTCTTGAGCCCACTTACGGACGACGATCTCAAGACAACGTCCATTTCGCTGTACTGGCTGGATTCCAAGAGCGAAGTCCATGAACTCAAGTTCAAGAACTTGGATTCTCTGCTCAAGAAGGGCGTGATTTCGCTTTCGGAAGATCGTACCATTATCGGTTTCGATTTGGACGATTCCAAGTACGATATAAAGAAGATGCTTACCGACATCGACTCGACGAATGCCGTGCTGAACAAGGCTTACGGCTATGCCAAGATGACGAATACGATTTCTATCGCTGGTCACAAGGATTCCACCGTGACGACGATGCTTGGCATGCACGATCGTATGTCGCCGGTTATCTCGGGAACGTTCCTGAGTCCCGAGTCCTTCCAGAAGGCTACGCCGGACGTGTTCACCGTGACCTTTACCGAGCCGGTAGATACGAACGCCTTTGAGCTTTCTAAAGAAGATCTTGCATTCTACGTTGATGGCAAGTGGGTCCATTATGGGCTGGGCACGCACAGTTGGTCCAATAACGGCAAGACATTGAAGCTGTTCTTGGAAGCTGGCGTAGACCTTTCCGACCGAATGAATCCGGCGGATTCCGTCAAGTTCAGCAATTATGATAAGAGCTTTACCGACCTCGAGGGCAACTGCGTCCGCGAAGAAGCTCCGACCGTGATGGTCGAAGGTGACCCGCGTGTCATTGTGAAGACGACTGCCCTTGCAACTTTGGAACGCGCAGTGCTCTTGGCCGATAAGGCCGCTTTCACGGAGCGTTTTGTCGAAGAAGATGTTCGCATGGATTCCGAAATGAAGAAATCGTTGGGAGTCCTTCTGGATATTGGATTCTCGACAATCATGAAATCCGATACCGCAGGCGGTGCGGAACTGGACCTGGAAAAGATTGGCCTCCGCTGGGAACTGGATGTGTTCACAAACCTGGGCGGCTATGTGGCGAACGCTTCGGGTGACATTCGCTGCAGTGACAAGTCCTTTGGTGAAAACTGTTTCGAGAATGCTCGCAAGTTGTACTTGCGTTGGAATATGCGCTCGAATAACGGGCGCAAGGTTGGCGTCGGTGTGTACGTCGCCAAGTTGAGGGTGAAGGTTTATGGAGCCAAGGAATCGTTTAAAGTGGAAAGAATTTACAACTGGGGCATCCGTGCCGGTTCGGACGGCATGACGCTCGGTGAGTGATTTTTTGGAGGATAGAGCTATGATGAAGATGGCAAAATGGTTAATTTCCGTTGGCGTGCTAGGATGCGCATCTTTCGCTCTTGGTGCTTCCGGATACGGCGAACCTTCCAATCCCGCTACGGGTATTTGGATTCAACAGGTTGGCGATATCGTCCCGCATGCGGCGACGACAGAAACGCTGTATTATACGAAATACGCGCAGAGTGACCGCGTCAAGAGTCTCGACTATTACTATGACGGTAATGGTTATTTGCAATTGAAAAACAAGAGGATCCTTTGTACAGAAGGTGATGGCATGAGCGGTGCCGATGGTATCGTGCATCACCCGGATGGAAGCCTGATTGTCGCAGCCCAGGGGTCCACCGTCTACAAAGTAAGCAAGACGGCGGGTGCGGGTAAGAAAAAGTGCGTTGTCGCCTCTTCGAGGACTTCGTCTGGTGTTTGGCACTTGATGGTTGACCCGAACCAGAAGTATGTGTGGGCGGCCGGCATTCCGGGAATGTTGCACAGAATCCAGATTACCAGTGACAAGACGAATAGCTTTGATAACCAGAGCTATCGTGTGAAGTTGACGAAAACTTCGGGCGACCGCGTGTTCCATGACTCTCTCGCAACCTTGATTTGGGACAAGGAAGGAAACGCCTTCTTTACGTATTCCAATTACTTTGGCGGTGGTTGTGAAAGGTACGATGATGACCCCAATTCCCCTGTAGGCTATAACTTCCACAGATGTACTTCTGATGAGAAGAAGCATGAAGCTGCGAAGGCGTACTTTGGCTACATCACGGATACGACCAAGGTGTATGTGAAGAACAAGGCGATGGCCGATACGCTCCATGCCCCCATCGGGGATAGCGCCATTACCAAGATGAAAGTCAAAATCTTGATCGATTCGCTTGAAGGCGCTCATGGCGGTACTTACGACCCGTATTCCAATACGATATTCGTGTTCGGCGGTGCAAAGATTGTACAAATCAAGCCCCAGAGGAAGAACGGGACGATGACGGCTACCATCGTGGGAACCATCGACCTGCACGAATATTTCTTTGATGATTCGTATGAGAACTTGACCGAACCCAGAACGGATGACCATGTGGGTTGGCGTCTGGACCAGGGTACGGTTGACGGTCACGGACATCTTTTTGTGGCCTCCAATACCGGCCACATGGTATTTGTCGATTACACTTCCAACTCGCAGAAATATATTACGGATAACATTTTGGTCCATGTCCAGTGGATTGACAACTGGCTCGATGACCTTGCTCCGCTTGATGTCGTTGAAGAAATCCGTTCTAGCGCAAACCAGGGGCATGACAATCTTTCCAGCAGTTCCATGGGCATCAGCTCTAGCAGGCAGGAATACAGTTCCAGCTCCAAGCCGAAATCCAGCAGCTCGAGCAAGAAGGTTTCGAGCAGCTCCAAGACGGGCAGTTCTTCTAGTGGCGGTAACGGCGGTGGCAACACCAGCAGTTCTGGCAACAACGGCTCTTCTAGCG
Organism: uncultured Fibrobacter sp.; assembly: GCF_947305105.1. Lineage (NCBI taxonomy): Bacteria > Pseudomonadati > Fibrobacterota > Fibrobacteria > Fibrobacterales > Fibrobacteraceae > Fibrobacter > uncultured Fibrobacter sp. The sequence continues at coordinate 173,363 of NZ_CAMZCS010000002.1, forward strand.
GCGGCAATGGCGGTAACGGAGGCTCCAGCAGCTCTGGCAACAATGGCTCTTCTAGTGGTGGCAATGGAAATGGCGGTTCCAGCTCCGGCGGTAACGGTGGTGGAAACTCCAGTTCCGGCAACAATGGCTCTTCTAGCGGCGGCAATGGAAATGGCGGCTCCAGTGGTCGGGACGGCAATGGTGACGACTTCCCGGACAATCCCGGCTCCAGCGGTAACGATGGTAACGGTGACGACTTCCCGGATGGTTCCAGCTCCAGCCGCGTGTACGTTGGCTTTGATGACTACGAGGACGAAAAGGGTTCGCTCGACTTCTATCCGTCGAACGACAACTACGAAGATGGCGACTCGCTCGTTTCCGAAGTGGGTGTCATGATTCCTGTAGATTCTCCGGAAGGAACGCCGGGTACAATCAAGGTGGGCGAGAACGTCTACAAGAAAAACAACAACCCGATTTCCAAGATGGACCTCCGCTACGGCAGCGGGCTTGACTCGGCTCAGGTGGGCCAGGTCGTGGCCATTGTTCTTGATTCCTCTAAGGTCAAGAAGATTTTCGGCGATTCCATACAGTCTCTCACGGTGATTCCTAGAGGCGACGTGGAGTTGGTGAATCCGGAAGACGCTAGCCGGCCTGATTCCATTGTATTCAATGCCGATGGCTCCGTGGTTATTTGGGTGACTGCCGATACTATCGTTGAAAAGGGTAGCATCTACGTTGTGGGCGATGGCAAAGTGGCAATCATCGATAACATCAACTTCTACGACCCGATTCCGGATGCCATTATCGGTTTCGTCAAGGATACGGATGGTGACAAGGTCCTGGATTTCCAGGAAATCCTCCTCAAGGATACCGTTCCTTCGACTATAACTGTGAAGTCTATCGAGGTTGTCCTCAAGGGTAAAACCCAGAAGGTACACAGCGTTATCGAGTTGAATGCATCCCGCGACAGGCTGTCTATGGATGTGTCCGACTTGACCTTCCCGGAAAAGTTCCCCAAGGACGATGCCTATGCCATTATTACTTACGAAACAGAAAACGGAACATGCTATGCCCGTAAGGTCAAATTGATCGAGGTGGGCGACAACGTTATCAATTCCGCGTTTGCTATTCGTGACAAGTCGGGCAGGGATTCCTTGTTCATCAAGTTCAATATCGACTTGGTCCCTGCAGATATCAACAATCCCGACATGCTTATCATGATAAAGCAGGAACTGGACCGTCACGGATTTAACCTGGACGATATTTCCAACGTGTATATGCCCAGCCGCAATATGGTGGTGCTGGTGGGCAAGAAACTGGGTCTTGTCGGCGACGACAAGGACAGCATCTCGCTTTACCCGAACGTCACTTTCCAGAATCTCCAGTATATCACTTCCGATGAGTACGATCGCGAGGTCCCTGTAAAGGTGATTGACCGTGTGCCTTCTGTGAAGAATGTGGAGTACTGGGATACCGATGGCGATGGCGTTCTGGACCAGATTGTCACCAACTTCTCGAAGAACGTCACCAGCCAGGATCTGGAGATGTTGCACATGTCCTTCCCGTGGTACAGTTTCCGTGGCCTCTTGATCCAGTTGATGGCTAGCCCGGACGAACTCAGCCTCGATCCGGACGACTCTACCCGCATTGTTTGGAACGTTCGCAGCAGCACGCAGCTGACGACTGGCGTGACCAGCATCAGTGACGATCTGCCTCCTGCGACAATCTACACCTATTACGATGTTTTGGGCGAGACGTTTGTCAACGAAGAAAATGCGACGATTGTAGACAAGATGCCGCCGGTCATTGTGGGTGCCGTGCTCAATTACGGCAAGAAGGTGGATTCCTTGGCGGTCACCTTCTCCGAAGTGGTGCAGTATCAGGATCTGGAAGGGCGCGACTACTTCCGCTATATCCATGGCAAGGATGTTATCGACCTGTTGCCGACAAGCATCCTGTGGTCTAGCGATGGCCGTATTGCGACCTTGGTCCTCGACGGAAGCGTTGCGACGATTCTGCCGGGCGACTCGCTCATGGTGGTCCGCGGCTCGAAGGACGATATCAAGGATAACTACGGCAACGTTGCTGGTGAGAAACCGTCGCCTGTTGTCATCGCGGGCTTGCTGAACCACTTGGTGGAATCTACCAAGATGGGCCACTTCGATGATGCCGACGATATGTACCGCACGCTGAGCTCCGTGAACCTGCGCTATGTGCCGAGCACCACGACTAAGGAAGACCTCGAGAAGGAAGGCGCTCTGGGCCAGTTGGTGCAGTTGGGTGAGCGGTTTGTGCCGCAACTTGTCGACCGTGCGCAGATATCGGCCGACGGTACGGTTGACCCGTCTGTACTCGATTCCCTGAAGCCCGAGAACATCTTCATCACCTTCGTGGTGAACTACTACGATCACCTTGGCCAGTACGTGAACGATACTTCTATCACCGTGCAGTGCAATAGCTGGAAGTTCGGCGGCAACTGCTTGGATACGGACAAGAAGGTGTTCGTGAACTGGAACTTCAAGGACCACAACGGCCGCTTCGTCGGTACGGGTGTTTACATGGTCCAGTTCAAGATGGTCGTCCGCTACGAGAAGAAGAAGATCGAAGAAGAAGTCAAGGACAAGTGGGGCGTACGCCGCAGCAAGAAGCGCAAAAAATAATCAGCCTGCTGCCTGATCGTTGAATAAAAGGTTGTCCTGTGCTCCGGCCAGGACACCTTTTTTATATCCCTAGCCTCGTCCCTCGAGCCTCGAACCTCGCGCCTACTTCTTAAATCGCATGTAAAGGCCTTGGATTTCACTCCGGAAGGCGCGGAATAGTGTAAGCCCTTTGAGATCGTCGGCGAAAAAGTCTACGTCCAGTTCGTCGGGCGCCTCGACGTCTGCTTCTTCCATGTCCGTTGTCATCTGGATGTAGTTTGTGGGGTCGTTGACGGCGACGGTAGCCATGGTGTAATCCTGTTTTACGGGTATCGAGAAGGATACTGTGAAATCTAGGGCGAGCTTGCCGTTTTTCATCTCGGCCTTGAAATTCTTTACGCCTTTGGCCGGGAGAAATTCTGTCCCCACCAGGACATAGTTGTAGTAGTTGCTCGAGGCGATGGGGCCCAGTATGCCGTTCTTGAGCTGTTCCGTTTCTTTTGCCGAAAGCTGGCCGTTACCGTCGGAGTCGGCGGAGGCGAACGTCGCTGCGCTGTACATCTCGTCGTACACCCAGTGGTTCTTTATACCGACGAGACCATTGCCGTCGAATACGGCGACGATGGTGGCGTCGACGAACACATGCGGGTGCGCCACGGCCATGGCCGTAAGGCCGGCTGTGAGCAGCATGGCGGATTTTAATGTTCTGCGCACGTGTTTCCTCGTCAAATAAAAAAGGAGGGGCCCAAGGGGCTCCACCAGAAATATATAAAACAGCGGCTCGCTATTTGTTGATCGCAGCGAGGAAGGCGTCCTTCTTTTCTTGGAGGAAGTCCTTGCTGTTGTACTTGCGGATGCGGCGGAGGGCCTGGTCGCGCAACTGACGTACACGTTCGTGGGAAATGTTCATGGATTCACCCACTTCGCGCAACGTCTGCGGAGCTTCTTGGTTGATGCCGAAAATACCCGTGATGACCTTCGCTTCGCGTTCGGGGAGCTGCTCCATGAGATCCTTGGCCAAGGCTTCGACACTCTGGATTTCGGAGTCGGCTTCTGGGTTGGAGGCGGCGTTGTCCGGGAGAACTTCGGCGTAGGTGGCCTTGGAGTCGGCCTTGAGCGGGCTGTCGAAGGAAACGCCGCGCTGCCCAATCTGGATGAGCTCGCGGATTTCTTCGTTGATTTCTTTACCGCGGGACTGCTCGTGCAAAGCCTTACGCACGCGGAGGTGCTGGTTTGCCGGCAAGCGGATGAGGTTGCCCTGTTCGTTGATGGCGCGCGTGATGTACGCCTTGATCCACCAGACGCCGTAGCTGATGAACTTGAGACCGCGGGTGTGTTCGAACGATTCGATGGCGCGGACAAGCCCCATGGCCCCTTCGCTCACCAAGTCCGGCAGCGGAATGGGGCATCCACGGTACTGGATGGCCACTTTGAGCACAAAGCGCATGTTAGCGGAAATCAGCCTCTTGCGGGCAATCTTGTCGCCTTCCTTGGCTCTCTGGAACAGAATCTGTTCTTCTTCTCTAGAAAGAGGCGCGGTGCGACGAATATCTTCAAGGTAACGTTTAAGTGTGGTATCAGTAGAATCAATATGCATTGCGAAAAAATCCTTAGCTATAATATCCATTATTTTCTAAGCAAGTAACGTGCCAATCGTGTAAATTTTTCCAAAGAAAGTTTACGAAAAGGTTATTTTCCCCCTAATTCACCCGATTAGGCGATTGTTGACCCGTTCCGAGCCGAAAAAAAGTCTATAGTTGTCATTAAAACGTTACAATGTAGTAGAAATTATACAAAAATAAAGGGCTGTTAGGCTGGTCTACGTATCTGCCGTGGCGGAGAAAGGCGTTTTTACAGGAATGGTGTGCGTAATCTTCCATTTATTCGTATATTTTGCGCGTTATGTCAATTAAAGAGCCCGATCAATCCGTATGGAATCGCTTTTGGCAGCGGAAGAACGACATGGACAAGGTCTATCCGTCGTCTCCGTCTATCATGAATGCGATAAAGAAGAATTTTAAGCTGGAAGGCCTGAAGGTGCTGGAAGTCGGTGCGGGTACGGGCCGCGACAGTGCCGAACTGGCGCGTCTCGGCGCTGATGTCTATGTCCTTGATTTTGCAGAGAATAGCCTCAAGATTGTAGATGCGCTCCGTGCCAAGGAAAATCTCTACGACAACCTGAAACTGGTGCGTGGCGATGCTTTCAAGGCGCCTTTCCCTGATTGCACTTTTGACCTCGTGTTCCACCAGGGTCTGGCCGAACATTTCAAGGACTCGCTCCCGTTGCTCCAGGAAAACTACAGAATCCTGAAGCATGGCGGATGTTGCCTTTGCGACGTGCCGCAGACGGTTCACCCGTACACGGTCATCAAGCATATCCTGATTGCGATGGACAAGTGGTTTGCCGGCTGGGAAAAGCAGTTCACCATGCCGCAGCTCAAGAAGCTCATGAAGGACGCCGGTTTCGTTTGCGAATACGCTTATGGGGACTGGATGCGCCCGAATCTGTATTACCGCATGCTCCGTGAGTTGGGCTTCAAGGTGGGCGTGGAATTGCCGAAGTACCCGTTGCAGGGGACCATTTATCAGAAGGCGAAGGACGCCTTGCTGGACGCTTTGCAGTCCAATTCTTTGATGCACTACACGCAGCTCTGCATTGGTGTGCTGGGCCGCAAGCCGTAATGGTCGTAAAATCCCGTGAATATCCTCGTCGTCAATTACCGTGACAGAATGCATCCGGCCGCCGGCGGCGCGGAAAAGCACCTGCATCGTATCTTTGCGCGAATCGCCGCTATGGGGCATAAGGTTGTGCTGCTCACGACGATGTTCAAGGGCGCGAAGGACCGCGAAATTGTTGATGGCATCCAGGTGGTGCGTAGCGGGGGAGACTTGCTGTTCCAACTGACAGTGGCGCGCATGGCGAGAAAACTCGACCGCGAATTCCAATTCGACGTAGTGTACGAAGACCTCAATAAACTGCCGCTGTTTACGCCGATTCTTTTTAAGAAACCGGTACTCGTGCAGATGCACCATCTTTGGCGCTCTTCCATTTTCGCCGAAGCCTCGTTCCCGGTGGCGTTAGGCGTTTGGGCGTTCGAACGCGTGATTCCGTTTTTCTACCGCAAGCAGCGCTTTGTCGTGGTGAGCCCGAGTACCAAGGCGGAACTTGCCGGGATGGGTGTTGCCGAAAACCGCATCGATGTGGTTTATAATGGGTCCGATCCGGTAGAACGTCCGGAAACTCCGGCTCCGTTGACTCCGTATTTTTTGTGGCTGTCCAGGGTGCATCGTTACAAGGGCATCTGGGTGGCGCTCCAGGCGTTCGAGATTTTTGCTAAGAAACAACCCGAGGTGAAACTCGTTGTTGCGGGGAACGGCCCGCTGCTCAAGCAGCTGCCCGCCTGGATTGATGCACGTGGGCTTTCGAACCGTGTTGAAATTACCGGATACGTGACCGCAGAACGCAAGCGCGAATTGATGGCTGGCGCTGTCGCCTTGTTGCAGACAAGTTATAAGGAAGGTTGGGGCTTGACTGTGGTCGAAGCGGCCCAACTGGATACTCCCACAATTGCCTCCGATGTCCCCGGACTCCGGGACAGCGTTCAAGATGGCACGACGGGAATCCTGTTCCCTGCAGGGGATGCTGCCGCCTGTGCCGCTGCAATGGAATCCGTTTATTCTAATGCTGGGCTACGCAATTCGCTTGCGACGGCTGCGAAGGAATATGCAAGTACGTTTAGCTGGGACGATGCGGCGAATAAAACTCTTGCCTTGCTGGAACGAACAGCCGGCGGGGAGGATGCAAAATGAGAATGTCTCCCAAGTTAAAGTCTACGTTGGTGTTCTGCCTCAAGTTGTTGGTGACACTTATTCCTGCTTATTTTGTTTATAACAACATTGTCAAGGCCCCGGACTGGAGTATCGATGACTTGTACACGCTGTTCTCTTGGAATAGTGTGCTGCCGTTTGCGCTTGCCATCCTTTGCATGTTCCTCTCGAATTTTTCGGCTTGCCTCCAGTGGAAACTGCTGCTCGAAAAGCAGGGTGTGAAACTTTCGTATTGGCGCCTGCTCAAGCTGTACTATGTTGGGCTGTTCTTCAACAACTTCATGCCGGGCAATGTCGGCGGCGACGTGAAGAAGGTGTACGACATCCGCATGCAGGGCGGGCAAGATACCGTGGGGGCCGGGCTTACGGCGACGTTCTTCGACCGGTTGTTCGGGCTCTTCTTTATTACTTTGTTTGCTATTGCGGTGGGCTTGCTGTTCTTTATGCACGATGCGGCGCAGCGCGCCTTCATGTGGCCATCCCTTTGGATTTTCTTTGGGTTCTGCGTGCTGTTCGCTTCGCTGTTCAGCCGCCGTCTGGGGCTTTTGCTCAATAAGATTCTTTGCCGAATCCTTCCCGAAAAGATTGGACTCCGGTTGACGCACATGTTCAGGCGTTTCCAGAGCTTTAGGACGGTCAACCTGTGGCTTGCCATTACGGGGCTTTCTGCGGTGACGCAGTCGCTGCGCATTTTCGTCCACTACTTCTGCGGCATGGCCGTGGGCGTAGACTTGACGATGTCTTGGTATTTCTACTATATCCCGCTGGTCGCCATCGTGAGTGCGCTCCCGATTTCGATTGGCGGTTTTGGCCCCCGTGAACTTTTGGCCCAGTCCTTGTTCGCCCGTGCCGGTGTCCCTGGGCTTGAGTCCGTGGTTATCCAGCTGCTTGCGTACTTCGTGAGCTTGCTGCTCAGCCTGTTCGGGGCGCTTGGATTCTTGCTCGGCGGTCGTCCTGCCGGCAAAACGTCGGAATCGTAACATTCCTTGGTACGCGCTAACGGCGCGGTCGCCTGTTGATTTATCCACCATTGGGGCAAAGCCCCGTTCGACAGGAGACGTCATGGATGTCGATGGCATTTTGTCTGGCCTGAATTCTGACCAGCGCGCTGCAGTTTTACATGATTTCGAGAAAGGTTCCCAGTTGCTTGTGCTCGCCGGTGCGGGTTCCGGAAAGACTTCGGTTCTCACGAAGAGAATCCAGTACAGGATTGCATCGGGGATGGCTCCCGAAAAAATCCTTGCGCTCACGTTTACGGCGAAAGCGGCCGCCGAGATGCGCGAGCGCGTGCAGGCGCTTTTCCCGGATGCGGGCGTGCGTTTGTGTACGTTCCATTCGCTTGCTCTTTTTATGCTCCGGCAAGTTATCGGGGGGAGGCGCGCTTACGAAATGTTGGGGTTTAAGGCAGCGCCTACGCCACGGGATTCCTCGGACCGGGAATTTTTGGCGAAACTTTCCAAGCTCCACATCAAGGCGTTCAGCCGCGAGGACTTGTTCTCCGACAGTGTGCCGGCTTCGGTGGCTGCGAAACTTGAGGGCGTACGTGCCGAGGTTCTTGAATCCGGGCAGGTCGTGTTTGACGACCTGATTCACTTGGCGATAAGGCTCCTTGCGACGAACGAGGAAGCTTGTGCCTTTTTCCACGAAATATGGGAAGATATCATGGTGGACGAATACCAGGACATCAATCCGCCGCAGTACAGGATGGTGCGCTTGCTCCTTGGCGACCGGAAGAACCTGTTCGTGGTGGGGGACGATGACCAGGCTATTTACGGGTTTCGTGGGGCAGACATTGGCAATATCAATCGTTTTTGCGACGACTTCAAGGATTGTACGATTATCCGACTGGAATGGAACTACCGCTCGGTGCCGGGAGTACTCCACTTTGCAAACGGAATATTTACGAATAAGCCGCTCCGGCTGCGGAAGGTGCTGCGGGCGGGCAACTCCCGTGGCTCGGGCGGGAATCCGCTGTTCCGGGAGAACCGGGATGTGGAAATCTGGGAAAGCGACAATCCGGTCGAGGAAATGATGCGGATTATAGCGCGTATGAAGGAACTTCGCGAGGGGTACGACTTGGAATGGAAGAATTTTGCCATTCTCGTGCGGTACAACAGGTTGCGCCTGTATTACGAGGAAGCGCTTCGCGATGCGCTCATCCCGGTGGCGGGTGTTGCCGAGGACGAAGGGGAAACGGTGGAAAATGGTGTGCATATCGAGACGGTTCATGCCTCCAAAGGGTTGCAATATGCGGTTGTGTTCTATGCGGGGCTTGCGGAGGGGCTGACGCCGGGAGCGTGCGAGGGAAACAGACGGCAGCGCCATGCACAACTTGATGAAGAACGCCGATTATTTTATGTGGGGGTAACCCGTGCCGAGGCGTACCTGATTTTGTTATATTGTCGGAGGAGGTTCTGGAAAGGGCGCCTACGTAATATGCGCCGATCCCGATTCCTCCCGAAACAAATAAAGGATGAAGGGTTTATGCGAATGCCACTTTTTTTGTTTAGGATACGCGTTGTTGTCGGTGCGCTTGGTTATATGTTCTTGCATATACCACTTTTCCTTTATATGTCCCTTTTCAAGCGCAAGGATGCGGACCGGTGGCTGGAGTACAAGATCCAGTGCTTCTCCAAGTTCTGCATGAAGATTCTCTCTGCCAGGCTGACCGTCTTGGATCAGGCGAACTTGGCCAAGGTGGATTGGACGCGCCCGGTATTTGTCATGGGTAACCACGGCTCCTATGTGGATATCCCTGTGGTATTCCTCGCTCTCGAACGCAAGACAGGGTTCATCGCGAAATCCGACCTTTTGAGAATCCCGTTCCTTGGCTTCTGGATGAAGCGTGTTGGTTGTATATGCGTAGACCGCCAGAAAAGCGGTGCTGCAAAGACTGTCCACGAGGCTGTCCGGAATAATCTGAAATCGGCCCCGCTTATTTTTGTGTTCCCCGAGGGGACGCGCAGCAAGACCGGTAAGCTTTCGCCGTTCAAGAGCGGCGGCTTCCGCTTCTCTGTTGAATCTGACGCCATCGTGCTCCCCATCGTGATCAAGGGGACCAGGCAGGTCTGGGAAGGCCGTACCGCGTGGGGCCTCGGCGATGTATCTGTGCGCATTCTCGAACCGATTGACGTGGCCGCCCTCAAGAAGGAACGCGGCGGCGTGCTCGACCCCAAGAAGGACCTCATGCCGATGGTGCGCAAGGCCATGGAGGACAACCTGTGATCGGTGTGTTCGATTCGGGGTTCGGCGGGCTGACCATACTGCGCGACTTGCGCAAGGTGCTTCCGCAGTACGATTACCTGTACCTAGGCGACAACGCCCGTGCGCCTTATGGCTCCCGCAGCTTCGAGACGATTTACCGCTATACGTTGCAGGCCGTGCGTGAATTGTTCGCCCGCGGGTGCCCGCTGGTCATCCTCGCTTGCAACACGGCGAGCGCGAAGGCTTTGCGCAGCATACAGCAGCAGGTCTTGCCGGTGGAATTCCCAGACAGGCGCGTGCTCGGCATCGTGCGGCCCACGGCCGAGGAAATCGGGAAATTTTCCAAGACGGGCCATATCGGCATCTTCGGGACGTCCGGGACCGTGTCGTCGGGGAGCTACCTCCTCGAAATAGAGCATTTTTACCCGGAACTGAAGGTGACCCAGCATGCCTGCCCCATGTGGGTGCCGCTCGTGGAGTACGGCGAGCGCGGTACGGAAGGGGCGAAGTTCTTCGTGAAGAAGGACGTGGATGCCCTCCTGGCCGCCGATCCGGATATCGACACCGTGCTGCTGGCCTGTACCCATTATCCGCTTTTGAAGGACGAAATCCTGGCCGCACTGCCCCCGCATGTCCGCCTCGTTTTCCAGGGGGATATCGTCGCGGGCAAGACCGTGGACTACCTGGAACGCCATCCGGAGATGGAAGTCCGGCTGTCGAAGAACGGGAAATGTTCCTTTTTGACGACCGATACCGCTAAATTTTTCGAAAAAGGCGCTTTTTTGTTCGGAATGTCGGATATTTCGGCGGAGTCATTGACTTTTTAGCGCACAATATGTATTTTGCAGACGTAATCAACGAACCGTTCTCGGTCCGCTTGTATTTTTGTTATTAAGAAAGGATAGAAAATGCCGAAGACTCAGATTAACCTCGAAGGATGGCAGGACTACCGTGGCAACATGGCAGGAAGCTTGCTTTACGTTGAAACCAGTCACCAGTCCGAAGTCCCTGTTCGCGACCAGATGAATGAAAACGGCAAGGGCTTTTTCTACGAGCCGAACTACGAGACCAGCACCTATGGCCTCATGAGCTGCTGCAACGTGAAGAATATTAATGCCATTGTCAAGGCGAAGAGCCGCTACATCCTCTTCGGGACCCGCTACGAGGGCCTGAGCGATTCCGAACTGCGCAACAAGTACCTCATCATGGGTTACATGCGCATCGACAAGATCAAGGACGTGCGTACCCGCCATATCCAGCGTTACATGGCCAACCCGGACCTCCCGGAACCGGAATGCATGTTGCTGGAGCACAACTGGGCCGTTTACGGACCGATGCGTTTTGTTTCCATGAACGATTCCTTCCTCGTGACCGACGAAATCCTCAAGGAATGGGGATACAGGGGCCATGCCTCCCGCCAGCTCAAGGCCGTGTTCAGCAAGGATCACCTGGAACAGATTCTCAACCACCTGAACTCCAAGGAAGACATGATCGACGAATACATCGCGACCGTCGACGAGTACAAGGAAGCCCTGGCGGAAGAGTAATACAAAATAGTTTGTATAGCAAAACCCCCGTTCCGGAAAGGAACGGGGGTTCTTGTTTTAAATAGGTTGTAAACTACTTGTCTGCGTTGCGGATGACGTCAATCATGTCCCTGACGGCGCGGTCCATGCCCACCATGACGGCGCGGCCCACGACGCTGTGGCCGACGATGATTTCGTCGATGCCTTCGATGGCGGCGATGTTCACGGCGTTCCTGTAGTTGAGTCCGCGGCCGGCGAACACCTGGAGCCCGTATTTGCGGGCGAGAACGGTCATGTCCTGGATGGCGGAGATTTCGCGGTCGACTTCCTGGCGGCTACCCATGTCGTAGGCGACTGCGTACTTGCCTGTATGGAATTCGACGATGTCGGCCCCGACTTTCTTGGCGGCCTTGACCTGTTCTGTTTCGGGCTCGATGAACACGCTCACGGCGATGTCGTTGTTCTTGAGTGTCATGACTGCCTTGGCGAGGACTTCCGCTGCGGCGGCCACATTGAGGCCGTCTTCGGTCGAGAGTTCCTGGCGGTTCTCGGGGACGAGGGTCACCATGTCCGGTTGGATGTTGATGGCGAACTGGATCATTTCCTGTGTGGGGGCCATTTCCAGGTTGAGCTTTGTCGTGACGGTGCCACGGAGCAGGCGGATGTCGCGGTCTTGGATGTGGCGCTTGTCTTCGCGGAGGTGGGCGGTGATGCCGTTTGCTCCGGCAAGTTCGGCGATGTACGCGGCGGCAATCGGATCCGGTTCCCTGATTTTACGGGCTTCGCGTATGGTGGCGATGTGGTCGATGTTTATTCCGAGCTTTACAGTCATACAATCTCCTGTCTAATACGAAATAAAAGTAGATAAATTCACGATGGATGTGCCCTGGGCCTCGGCTTTTTTCTGCAAGGTGGCGGCCATGTCGAGCCCTTCGTCGTTCAGGGGGATGACCATGGAGGCTATCCCGTTCTTGCGGGCGTCCTTGAGTTTATGCTTCACGTAGTCGCCGAGGGTGCTGTTGTCGGGGTTGTAGGGGGCGGTGCTGCTGCACTTGATCTTGAAATCCTTGCACGTTTCCGGGACTTTGGTCATCTTGTTGAGGGAAAGGTCGACAAAGGCGAGCTTGTTTGCCTCGAGAGGTTTGAATGTCGCCTGCAGCAGTTGCCTGTGCTCCACGGCCTGTTCGCCGAACCGCGTGGCCACTCCCATGGCATCGGGGAAGGCGGTCTTTGCCTCGTTGATGATTTCGCCGATTTGCTCCTCGGTATGGTGAATTCTTATCGGGCGGTACTTGTTGTGCCTCTTGTTCAGTTTGTTCGATTCCATGTAGAGCCACAGGAATACGTCTTTGTGCTTCACGTGCTTGACATCGGTGACGAATCCTTCGGGCATGTTGAACGGGGTCACGAGCAGCGTGAACGGGTATTCCAGCTTGTTCAGGGCGACAATTTGCTCCGGGGTCAGTTCCGTGACCTGGAACGAGACGGCCAACACGGAGGCGTTGGAGCGGAACACGTTTTCGGAAACTTGCAGCTCCAGGTCGAGCGTGTCGCCTTCGGGCTTGAGAACTTTGAGCCTTGCCGCCTGGAAGACGTTCGGGTTGTCGTGCAGTTCCTCCATATATAATACATTCCCGCCACGGGCCTGGATGAACCGCTGCGCCTGCAACAGGTAGACGATGATGGTGCTGCCCTTGCCGAGAGTCCAGATGTCGAGGTTCTTTTTCTTGTTGAAGCGCGTGCTCAGCACCTGGAGTTCGCTCTTGAGCCCGTCGACAAAGGGGAGGGTATCCTGTGCGCTGGCTTCGGGGGAGGTCTCTTCGGAGACGATGCTTTTCGGGAGCCACTGCTTGCCGAAATCTGTCTTGGGCAGGAAATACACTATGGCCGCAATTATTCCGCAGACAATAAATAGGGCGACGATATGTTTTATCTTGCTCATGGTACTTTTAAATATAATTATATTGGCGACATGCCTATTCTCTTTGCCTTGGCCGGAGCGACCGGAATCGGAAAATCGGAATTGTCCTTGCGGCTTGCCGAACATTATGGTGCCGAAATCATCGGCGTGGATTCCCGGCAGGTGTACCGCGGGTTTACCATAGGCACGGCGCAGCCGTCGGCTAGCGACATGGCCAGGGTGCGCCACCATCTTGTCGATTTTTTGGAACCGGAGCGCAAGTATTCGGTGGGCGAGTTCTGCCGCGACGTGAAGAGCATCTTGCAAGGGAACCCGGAACGCAACTATATATTGGTGGGCGGGACCGGGCTGTACATGCAGACATTGATGCTCGGGCTCCCGCAAATCCCTGCTGTGCCGGAAAGCGCCCGCGAGGAACTGGAAAAAATTGCGCAAGCCGAAGGTGCAGATAGTTTGTACAAGATGGCACTGGATGCAGACCCGGAACTGGCCCAGAGCGTAGAGCCGAACAACGTGCAGCGCCTCATTCGCATATTGGAAGTGTACAGGGCCACAGGCCGCAAGCTCTCGGACTGGCAAAAGGAACGCGAAGGCGGGATCGGGAAACTTCCCGTGATCTGGCTTCAGCGTGAACGTGATGTTTTGTACAAACGAATTGATTTCCGTGTAGACAAGATGATAAAGGACGGCTGGGTCGAAGAAGTGCGTGAACTTTCGAAGACGGTGCCGCTCGATGCTCCCGCATGGCAGAGTTTAGGTTATCGGGAATTGCTGGCAGCGCAGACGGATGCTGAGATGGCGCAGGTCATAGAAGAAGTCAAGAAGAAGACGCGCAATTACGCCAAGCGCCAGCTCACGTGGTTCCGCGGCCAGATGGATTGCGTGCCGGTGGATATGGAAAGTGATCCGTTCAAGATTGTTTTAGACAACGTTGTCTAAATCATTGTGCCGGTGCGCCAGTAGGCACATTTATTGGCGTTGCTTCATATATTGAAGAGAAAAGCGAACAATCCGATGAGGGAAATCGTGGGAAGGTGTTAAAATAGAGGCTAGAGACTCGAGCCTGAGCCTCGAACCTCGCTCCTCTAGCCTCTAGATTCTAGTCTCTAACCCCCTAAATTCCCCTTTTTCTGCGCAAAAACAAAACTTCGATACGGCTGCTCAAAAATAAATGTGAATAGTTTGTGAACTCTTGGTGGTTTTCCCTGCGAAAGAGTAGTGGCTTACCCGTTTTTTACGAAAATAAGAAAAAAATGCGATTTTTCTGCAAAAAACCCCTTGACATTCTCCCTGAAAATTCTATCATTGGCGTCACCCGCGAACGGGACGGCCTGAACGGCCGAACGGGACTGGGACGGAGGCCCCGAGAGGCCGCCGGGCAGATTGAAGGAATCGGAGATGTGCTTAGTGACGGCCC